>JARQTN010000086.1:5843-15900 GCA_029976695.1 Lewinellaceae bacterium | reverse complement strand
CGCAACCCGCAACTATTTCATCCTCCTCTTCACCCCGTACTTGCTGCAGATCGGACAGGTGGCAGGATCGTGGCCGCGTGCAGGGCAGTACTCCCGCCCGAAATAGATGATCTGGAGGTGCAGCTTGTTCCAGTCCTCCCTTGGGAACACTTTAGTCAGGTCTTGCTCCGTCTTGTCCGGGTTCTTGCCATTGCTGAGCCCCCAGCGGTAGGCAAGGCGGTGGATGTGCGTGTCCACTGGGAATGCCGGAACCCCAAAAGCCTGGGACAGGACCACATTCGCTGTTTTCCGGCCGACTGACGGCAGCTTGTGCAGGTCTTCGAATTGGTCAGGGACCTGGCCTCCATATTCGTCTACGAGGATGCGGGAGGTGTTGTAGATCCCCTTCGCTTTGGATGGAGCGAGACCGCAAGGCCGGATAATTTCCTCGATCTCCTCGACAGACAATTCGAGCATGGCATACGGCGTGTCGGCCCGCTCAAAGAGGAGGGGCGTGACCTGGTTGACGCGCACATCCGTACACTGGGCAGAAAGGATCACGGCAACCAGCAGGGTATAGGGATCCTGGTGATCCAGTGGGATGGGAACTTCGGGATAAAGTTCGTCGAGGATTCCGGCGATGGCTGTGGCCTTTTCTTTCCTGGTCATGGATCTTTCAAAGTGAGCTTAAGAATTGCATGGTGTCCACACCGTCAGCATAATCCGTGAGGGCCGGACACTGGGATTCACCGAATCCAACAACCGGGATCCGCCCATGTTCAAAATCAAGACCCGTCACGATACACTGGATCTCATCTGCCAAACCGGCAAATTCATTGCGCAGCTGCGCAAGGTTTGAATAATGTGCGTAGTGCAGGCTTCCAATGCGTGAAATGATTTCATCCCGCTCCACCAGGGTAATATGCGGCAGTGAAATATTGGGCACCTTGTTCAGGATATGGATGGCAGCGTTATAGTCGATATTGTTTTTGTACTTGCTGTGATTTGCCAGGTCTCTGTATGGTTCCATCGCTGCAACCAGCGCTTCAAAATCATATCCTTCAGGGATGTAGATCTTCGATACGTTCCGGCATCCCAGGCCAAAATAAGAAAACAGGTCATTGGCCAGCTTTCCGAGCTGTTCGGTGGTCTCACTTCCGTCCAGTACAGCCACGCTATTCCTGTTCTTCCGGATCACATGGGGATACCTGCCAAAATACTGGCGGAAATAGCGTGCACTGTTATTGCTGCCAGTCGCGATCACAGCGTCGAAATCCTGCAGCTTTTCCACGATAGAAACCCGCTCACGCAGCGAGTCCCCCATTGCCCCGACCATCCACGCCATCAGGTAGGGATCCTTTTCACTCAGTTTAGCCGCTGCCCGGTGTCCGGAAGCAAGGACAGCAAGCAGGTCATGGAAACCCACTGCCGGGATATTTCCCGCCATGATGAGCCCGATTGTTTGAGGCCTCGAAACGGGAACAGGATACATGTCCATCCATTTCTCAAGTGCATCCCTTTGCAGGAATTGCCTGGCAATGCCGCCAAGTGCACTGGATATGTTCTCTTTTGTAAACCAGGGATTATGGATAGATGACCTGTGGATCACGGCTTCAAGTTCAGGGGGACGATCCATGATCAATTTCCCCAGATCCACAAATGCGTCGATCATCTGTCCTTTGGTCACCATCTAATCCAGTGTTTTTCGCGTATTGAGGTAATTCCTCCATTTATCCAGTACCCGCTGCATGTCTTCAGGCAGTTCCGAATCGAAGAACATTTCTTTTTTGGTGCGCGGATGGACAAACCCGAGTGTGCGGGCATGGAGGGCCTGGCGCGGGATCATGTCAAAGCAATTCTGGACAAATTGCCTGTATTTTGTAAATACGGTCCCTTTCAGGATGCGGTCACCGCCATACATGGTATCGTTGAAAACGGGGTGTCCGATATATTTCATATGGACCCTGATCTGGTGTGTTCGGCCGGTTTCAAGCACGCATTTGACAAGGCTGACATAGTACAGGTCTTCAAGCACTTCATAGTGCGTTACTGCCCGCTTCCCTTCCTCACCTTCCGGAAACACGGTGCGCATTTTACGGAAGCGGGGATGCCTGCCGATATTCCCATCGATGGTCCCTGCCTTTTCTTCCGGACAGCCCCACAGGATGACGTTGTATTCGCGTTTCACCGTATGGTCATGGAATTGTTTTGCCAAATGCATCATCGTATAGCTGTTCTTGGCAATGACCATCAATCCGGTGGTATCCTTGTCAAGCCGGTGTACCAACCCGGCGCGGTCAGGGTCATTTCCTTCCAGCACCGGGATGTTCTCACCGCTCAGATACCAGGCGATCCCGTTGACCAGGGTGCCTGCCCTGTTGCCAATGCCGGGGTGGACGACAAGGCCGGAAGGCTTGTGCAGAATCAGCAGGTCATCATCTTCGTAGCGGATGTCCAGTTCCATTGGTTCGGGCTGGACGATATCGGAGGTGTATTGCTTCTTCACCAGGATGGAGACCACCTGTCCCGGCTTGACCTTGTGGTTGGGTTTCACTTCCTGCCCATCGACCAAAATGCCGCCGTCCCTCAGGGCATTCTGGATCTTGTGCCTTGAGACATACTCCAGCCTGTCCATCAGGAACTTGTCGATCCGCAAAGGCTTTTGCTTCGGGTCGATCGTGATCGTACGATATTGGAAAACTTCTTCCTCGGAATCGTTTTGCTGTTCTTCCAGATACTCTTCGGCCATGTGTGCAAAGGTACATTTTTGCCATGGGCCCGTGCATGCCTATCCTGCAGCATGCAACCACTGGGCCAGGACCAGGTACACTGCCGCGCCGGCCAGGAAACCCGCTGCAGCCAACCATGCGATCTTCTTCAGGTACCAGATGAAGTCGATCTTTTCCATCCCCATAGCGGCCACGCCGGCTGCAGAGCCGATGATGAGCATACTGCCTCCTGTACCAGCTGCATAAGCGATAAAATGCCAAAGCTTGGCATCGATCGGAGCCTGGTACATCCCCATCGATGCGGCGACCAGCGGCACATTGTCAATGATGGCAGAACCAACACCAAGCAGCATCACTACGATGTCCTGGTTCGGGATGACCTGATCGAGCCATTCTGCAGCCTGGAGCAACTTGCCAATGGATTCAAGCGCAGCAACAGCCATCAGGATCCCCAGGAAAAACAGGATCGAGGACATTTCAATGCGTGAAAGCGCACGGTGCGCAGAATACAGGTGACGGTCTTTTTCCTCAAATTTTTCTTCAGGGTGGATATATTCTGACACAAGCCAGACAACCCCCAGGGCAAGCATCATCCCGATATATGGGGGAAGATGCGTCACAGTCTTGAAGATCGGGACAAACACGATCATGCCAAGTCCGGTAAAGAGCATGGTACGTGAGCTCAGCAACCTGTTCTTCTCTTTGTCGAAACTTTTCGGCAGCTCGAGATCACCGCGAAATACCGGCAGCCTTGAGGCAATGAAGACAGGCACAGCCATGCATACGATGGAAGGGAGGACCAGGTTTTCAATCAGTCCTGCAGTCGACACACGTTCACCGATCCAGAGCATCGTGGTCGTGACGTCCCCAATGGGTGACCATGCTCCACCTGCGTTTGCGGCAATCACGATCATGCCGGCGTACCAGATCCTTTCTGTGCGGTCCGGCACCAATTTGCGGAGCAATGTGACAAGTACAATTGTGGCAGTCAGGTTGTCAATGATCGCAGAAAGGAAAAAACCGAGGATGGACAGGATCCACAACAGGGTGGATTTCTTTTTCGTCCTCACCCAGGATTTGAGAATGTCAAAACCCATATGCAGGTCCACGATTTCCACGATCGTCATGGCACCGAGAAGGAAGACAAGGATTTCAGATGTTTTGCCCAGATGATGCAGAAGTACATCCTTTAGCTCTCCGGGTACCATTTCGCTGTCGTGCATTTCATACACAGTCAGGTGGCCAAGGGAAAGAAATGCCCAGCACAAAGCGGCCATCAGCAATGCGGGGACCGTTTTATCCAGTTTAAGCGGATGCTCGAGGACAATCAATAAATAGCCAAGTACAAAGCAAAGGATCACAACGGCCACCATACGGACAGGATTTGTATATCAGATTTAACACCCTTTTGAACCGGGTGCCTAAAACATGGGCAATGATAGGGAAAATGCGGTTTTTCCGATAAAGAATAAGTATGATTATTTTTGCCGAAACGGAAGAAATGGTAAAAATCGGAGATATCGCTTTGGGGGAGTTCCCGTTATTGCTGGCGCCAATGGAGGACGTCAGTGACCCTCCGTTCCGTGCATTGTGCAAGGAACAGGGGTGCGACATGATGTACACCGAATTCATCTCTGTCGAGGGATTGATTCGTGATGCGGATAAAAGTGTCCAGAAGCTTGACATCTACGACTATGAACGTCCCATCGGGATCCAGATCTTCGGCGCGGAGCTCGATTCCATGATGCGTGCGGCCGAAATCGTCGAAGAGGCAAAACCCGAAGTGCTGGATATCAATTATGGCTGCCCTGTCAAGAAAGTGGTGGACAAGAATGCTGGTGCAGGCATTTTGAGGGATATTGACAAGATGGTAAAATTGACAGAAGCGGTCGTGAGATCCACTTCCCTGCCGGTGACGGTAAAGACGCGCCTTGGCTGGGATGAGCATTCGAAATACATCGTCGATGTAGCCGAGCGGCTCCAGGATGTCGGGATCAGGGCGATCTCCATCCACGGGCGCACGCGCAAGCAGATGTACAAGGGAGAGGCGGACTGGAGCCTGATCCGCTCGGTGAAGGAAAACCCGCGGATACACATTCCGGTTTTTGGCAACGGGGATGTCGACAGCCCTGAAAAGGCACTGGAATACAAGGAAAGATTCGGCGTAGACGGGATCATGATCGGAAGGGCGAGCATCGGGTATCCCTGGATCTTCAGGGACATCAAAAATTTCCTCTCAACGGGCGTTACCCCTCCGCCACCCGATATACATGAACGCGTGGAAGCCGTGCGGAGGCACCTGCGCTTTTCCATCGAATGGAAAGGTGAGAAGCTGGGGGTGCTCGAAATGCGCCGCCACTACACGAATTATTTCAGGGGTTACCGCAACATCAAGCAATACAGGTCAAGGCTCGTCACCGAACTGGAACCTCAAACCCTGTTTGATATCCTGGACGAGATTGAAAATGAATACGCCTCCAGGGAGCCAATCAGCTTGTCGTAACCATGCTTTTCGCCATACAGCCATATGAACGCAAGATCTTTGAACTGGTCAGGGAATCCGGGGAGGAACTGGGATACGATGTCTACATCGTGGGCGGATATGTACGTGACAGGCTGCTGAATATCCCTTCCAATGATATCGATATCGTATGCATCGGGAGCGGCATCAGGCTCGCCGAGCATCTGGCCGGCAAATTGAGGCCCGTTCCCAGGGTAGCCCTGTACAAGCGTTTCGGGACGGCCATGATCAAACACCGCGACCTTGAGATCGAGATCGTCGGGGCCCGAAAGGAATCCTATCGTGCCGATTCGAGGAAGCCCATCGTGGAAGAAGGCACATTGGAAGATGACCAGAACCGGCGGGATTTTACCATCAATGCCCTGGCCGTGAGCCTGAATGAGCGTGATTACGGTACGATCATCGACCCTTTCGGGGGCTTGCACCACCTCAAGCAAAAGCTGATCAAAACGCCCCTTGAGCCCGGGAAGACCTATTCGGATGACCCGTTGCGCATGATGCGCGCGATCCGCTTTGCCTGTCAGCTGGAATTCGATATTGAGTATTCCAGCCTGCAAGCCATTTACAAATACCGAAACCGGCTCAATATCGTCTCCAGGGAGCGGATCGTCGCAGAGTTGAACAAGATCATTCTTTCCCCGACCCCGGGACGCGGATTCAGGCTGCTCTTTGAAACAGGGCTTCTCCAGGTGTTTTTCCCCGAGATGGTCGAACTGCACGGTGTGGATGTCCGGAACGGGATCGGGCACAAGGACAACTTTTACCACACCCTCGAGGTACTGGAAAACCTCTCTAAGCATACCCAAAACCTTTGGTTGCGCTGGTCAGCAATCCTCCACGACATTGCAAAACCTGCCACCAAAAGGTTTGAACCGGGTATCGGGTGGACCTTTCACGGCCATGAAGCCCTTGGTGCTGCGATGGTGCCCCGGATCTTCAGGCGGTTAAGGCTTCCGCTTGACCACAAAATGAAGTATGTGCAGAAACTGGTCCGGCTACACCTGAGGCCGATCAGCCTGACCAATGAGAATATCACGGACTCTGCCATCAGGCGGTTGCTATTCGATGCCGGGGATGACCTCGAGGACCTCATGCTTTTGTGCGAGGCCGATATCACGAGCAAGAATCCGAAAAGGGTGCAGAGATACAGGCAGAACTACCAAATGGTCAGGCAAAAACTGAAGGAAATTGAAGAGTCTGACCGGATCCGAAACTGGCAGCCACCAATCGATGGCCAGCTGATCATGGATACATTCGAGCTTTCGCCGGGTCCTGTGATTGGTGAGATCAAAACTGCGATTCGTGAAGCGATCCTGGATGGGAACCTTGAAAATTCCTACGAAAAGGCATATGCATTCATGTTGGAGAAAGGGAAGGAACTGGGCCTCAAGCCCAAGGCAGAATCAAAATCCTGACCGGATCATGGGGCTCACGTACACCCCACATGCCATTCCTGGTATTCCCTTGAACCAACAAAAAGGCAATTTGGCGGTGTCATCTTTTTTAACGTGTGATACGTTTACTTAACGATGAAGTGCTTACTGCCCGTAACCATAATCCCTTGCTGGAAAGGATATCCGGGGATCAGGAGTTGCCTCGCTGGTCTGCTGATGCTGATTTTCCTGTCCCTGTCAGCCCAGCAGGATGACCGTGCGATATTCTCCATGCCCAGGATGACTGCCTCCCTCTCTGATGCGCTGGTCGAATTGAGTGAACGGAGTGGCGTTAATATTTTTTTCAGCAATGAACTCGTGAAAGGCCTTGATGCAAACCTTGAAGCCGGCACCTATTCCTTTGAGGAAGCCCTGTTGTCATTGCTTTACGGAAGGCAGATCAAATACAAGAAAATCAATGGATATTTCGTCCTCTACAAATCTGTCCTTCCAGTCCAAAAATTTACGATCAGCGGCTACCTGGAAGATGCCACTTCCGGCGAAAGGCTGGAATACGCGACCATCCATGATTATGTGACCGCTGTTGGCACGGAGACCAACAGCTATGGTTTTTATAGCTTATCGCTCCCTGCGGGGGACGTGGATCTCACTTACCGGTATTTGGGTTACGAACAGCAAATCGTCCGGTTGAGCCTTGTCAGAGATACGCAGATCAACATGGCGTTGCTACCATCCAACCTGATTCCGGAGGTGATCGTCAAGGCGAGGGAGGTGATCAACCCCATCGAGGATTTCAGGTTTGGGCAAAAGCAGGTTCAGGTGCGAGACCTGGCCAGGCTTCCCGCGTTAGGCGGGGAACTTGACTTGTACCGCTATGTGGAAATGGAACCCGGTATTCAGACCGGTACAGACGGTGTGGGTGGCGTGCATGTCCGGGGGGGATCCAATGACCAGAACCTGATCCTGATGGATGGTGTGCCCATATATAACCCGGCCCACCTGTTGGGAATCTTCTCTGTCTTCAATCCCGATATGATCAGGCAGGCAGAGATCCACAAGGCAAACTTCCCTGCCAGGTATGGCGGCAGGTTATCGTCAGTCATGGATATCAAAACTCGGGAAGGAAATACACAACAGTTTTCCGGCAGGGTGAAAGTTGGCCTGGCGAGTGCGAATGCGGTGGTGGAGGGCCCCTTGTTTTCAGGGAAAAGTTCCTTTATCGTGGCCGGCAGGTGGTTCCTGCCCAGCCTTTTTTTCAGGGATATCTCGGCCCGCTACAAGAAAACGATTGAATATGAAGGCGATACATACCTGAATTTTCATGACCTGAATGTCAAATGGAACTGGCAGGTTGGCCCCCGGGACAGGATCTACCTGAGTTATTACCAGGGCAGGGACCTGTATGAAGACTTTACCATTTCAAATACAAACCAGACCAGTGAGATCTTGATTGACGGGGAGCCGACCAGTGTAGGGATCCGGACTGAGCAGCAGTTTGAGAAAAACATCAACTGGGGAAACCGGATCGCTGCCATCCGTTGGAATCACCAGTTCAGTGACAAGATCTTCCTGAACCACAACCTTTTTTTCAGCAGGTATGTCCTTCAATCCTTTGAAAAGAATTCTTTTGAACAGAGGATCGGGGAGCCACTGGACGAAATGCGGGAAGGCTTCGATGTCCAGGAATTCACTTCCAGCATCGAGGATATCGGCTACCGCCTGCAAATCGACATGATCCCGTCTTTGGCCCATTTTATTCGCGTGGGTGGGTATGTGACGAGTCATACTTTTCTTCCGAAAAGCATCACGTTCAATGAAGAAAGCAAGATCGATGATTTTTACATCGAAGAGGGTCTCCTTGAAAATACCCTGTTTTCGGAATTCGAGATCGATGCCACGGAATGGGGCTTGTTTATAGAGGACGACTGGAAAATCGTACCTGACCACCTCCTGTTGAATGCCGGGATGCACCTGGGCGGTTTTTGGGTGAAAGGAAAAAGTTATGTCTATCCCCAGTTTCGTGCACTGCTGAATTACATGCCTTCCTCAGTATTTTCTGTGCAGGCAGGCATCAGCCAGATGACCCAGTTCCTGCACCTGTTGACAAACAGCGGTATCGGACTGCCCACTGACCTGTGGGTGCCTGCGACAGACCAGGTCGAACCGCAGAGTTCCCTCCAGGCTTCCATCGGGTTTCGTTATCGCCCGGTAAAGCAGCTTTCCTTCGAGTTGGAGGCGTATACAAAAAACCTGCGTCGCCTGATCGCATTCCAGGAGGGTGCCAGTTTCCTGGTCCCTGCCGGCCCTCTGGCCACGAGTATCCTTGATGCCGCCAACTGGGAGGACAAGATCACGACCGGAAGCGGAATCAGCAGGGGCATCGAAGCGATGGCGACATTTCAGGGCAGGAAGTTATTCGCACGTGCAGCATATGCTTTCTCTGATGCAGAGCGCACATTCCCGGAGATCAATTTCGGTGAATCGTTTCCGTACAGGTATAACCGGAGGCATTCACTCTCATTGCAGGCAAGTGTGCAGCTTGGCAGGAAACTTTCTTTGAAAACCAACTGGGTCTATGGTACAGGCAACCACATCACCCTTGCGGAAAGCAAATTCTCACACCCCGGAGATATCTTCCCGGAGGTGGGCATCACTTTCGGAAGCCGCAACGGCTACCTGCTTCCCTCGTATCACAGGCTTGACCTGGGTGCAGAGCTGCAATTGGGCAGCGGAAACAAGATTTGGAATCATGCGATCTACCTGGATATCTACAACGTGTACAACCGGGAAAACCCGTTCTATATCTCGCTTGTTGAAAACGCGGTGGAGGGCACATTTTCCTTTAAGCAGTTTTCTGTTTTCCGGATCCTGCCGTCAATCGGTTATGCAATCAGGTTCAGGTAACCGTCAGGCTATGCACAAAATGGAGCCCGCATGCGTTATATTTCATATCTTTAATCGACTAATTCAATAGGGGTGCGTCTACATATCCTCATTTTATTCTTCTCTTTCATTGCGGTAACCGCATGCGAGAAGACCGTGGAAATCACAGATCCCGTGTTCAATCCGCAGCTGGTTATTGTCAGCAATATCGCCCCGCAATACGTGAATACCCCGGGAGATAACAGGATCAGGGTCCAGATCAGCAAGTCACAGGAGCCGGATGACAACGAGGAATTTACTTACCCGGAAAATGTACGGGTCTTCCTCACCAACCGGAAAGTGATGGAAACAGAGGAACTGGAACAGTCCCAGACGCCAAGTTACTTTACAAGCCAGCGGGATATTGTGACGCCCCAGGAAGAATTCTCCCTGAAGGTGATTGCGGAGGGGTATGATACCATCACCGCTGAAACGTACATCCCCAATGCAAGCCTTGTGCAAGATTATGAAATTCTCGATTTCAGCACGGCGCCGTCAACAAAGAATGAAGA
>JARQTN010000086.1:0-5743 GCA_029976695.1 Lewinellaceae bacterium | reverse complement strand
CACTGGATTGAAGTGCGGTCTGTCACGAAAGAGTATTACCTGTACCATGAGAGCCTCTCCCGGCAGAAACTTGTAAGGCAGGACCCCTTTGCAGAACCGGTGATCATCTTCAACAATATCCGGAACGGGCTGGGGAATTTTTCCGGGTACAATTCCGACCTGACGGGGCTCCCACAGCCCGAATGACCCGATCCGGATTTATGCTGCCTGCCTGACACCATTCCGGGATCCAATCCTTTGGGGAAAAGTTCATATTTCCGTAAAAAAACTTCCTTGCGATAGGGGGGCGGCAATTTTATTGTGTCTTAAGAGTAGTATCAAAGCAACATTTTGTTTCTAAAACGCAATCAATGGACAAGTTAGACATCATCGAAAAGATCCCTTTGTTCGATGCACTTTCCCCGGATGAAAAAGTCCGGATGATGGATATGATGGAACACCTGGTCACACCCAGGTATTCAGCTATCTACCAGCAGGGGGACAAGGCAGATGCCATTTACCTCCTTGGAAAGGGAGCTGTTAAAATCGGTACTGTAAACGATGAGGGCAAAGAGATCATCAAACACATCCTGCACCCGGAAATGATCTTCGGGGAAATGGCGCTCGTAGACCACTCGATGTACCGCAATTTTGCCATGACCCTGAACAAGGAAACGGAGACTTTCAGGATCTCTGCAAAGAATTTCAAACAATTGATGCAGTCGAACAGCCAGCTTGCCTTCGAGGTATTGAATATGATCGGCAAGCGGCTGCAGCGGGCTGAAGACCGCCTTGAGAGCCTGATTTTCAAAGATGCACGGGAGCGGATCATTGATTTCCTGAAAGACAACGCGATCAAGCGCGGCAGAAAGGTCGGATTTGAAACATTTTTCAAGCACAGCCTGACGCAGCAGGAGATTGCGAATTTTACGGGGACATCAAGGCAGACTGTCACTTCTGTCCTGAATGACCTGCGCAAGTCAAACCAGATCTATTTCAACCGGAAAAGTATCCTGATCCGGGATATTTCGAATCTGGCGTAACGACCGCATAGATGAATACCCGCAAAACAATGAAGGCCCTGAAAGGGGCCTTTTTTCATTTCCCCATTTCTTTTTCTGATCAGTTACATCATGGCGATTGAGGCAGATCATTGACTCACTGGCCAATACACCTCCAATTTGATGCTACATCCGCACCAAAGAACAGCATGTGCCTGGGTGAAATCATGAACCTCAAAATCAGAAGATGGGAAAAAATATCCTTCGATTCCTCGTTTTTCTTGCACTCAATACGAACATACATTTTTCCACAGGTCAGACAATCATTTCCGGGGGTGAAGCCAGCGGGATATGGAGCGAAGCCAAGGCACCATATGTCATCCAGGGAAACGTGGTCGTCCCGAGGGATTCTACGCTGCGCATCGGGCCCGGGGTCCGTGTGGAGTTTGACGGTTATTACGGCATTGAAGTCAGGGGGAGGCTCCTCGCCGCAGGGACCGAAATGGATTCGATTTTCTTTACCGTTACGGATACCACAGGTTTTGGAGAACGGGATACGACACTCGGCGGATGGAACGGGATCCTTTTCGAAAATTTGGACCAGTCGCAGGATTCTTCAAAGTTACGGTACTGCAGGTTCGAATATGGAAAGGCTGTTGCAGCGAGTTGGCCGTTCAACGCGGGAGGCGTCCTAAGGGTGATGAATTTTGGTAAAATAGGCCTTGAAAACTGCACCTTTTCCTGCAATCTCGCCGGGGGAGCAAACGGGTCTTCCGGCGGGGCTGCCTATCTTGCCTGGTCACCAATCCGGATTGCCGGAAATGTCTTTATAAATAATCAGGCCAGGGATGGCGGAGCGATCCATCTCTATGCCTCCGATGTCACCTTTGAAAGGAACCGGTTTGAAGGGAACACGGCGGTAAATGGAGGGGGGATCTTTATCGCCGAGTCGTCCCCATTTTTTTCAGGTGATACCATCACAGGGAATACCTCCTCAAATAGCGGCGGCGGGATCCAGGGGCATGGATCAGCGAAACACGAAGTTGTCCTTTTGGAGGATGTTCACTTCCGGGAGAACACGTCTGACTGGGGCGGTGCCTGTGGCTTTGCCCGGATGCATCTTCACATGAATTCCATTCAATTTGAAAAGAATTTTGCGCATTGGCTTGGCGGGGCAATTGCAGCTGACTATTGCACCCTGCAGGTTTCCAACACTGGATTTCTCCTTGATTCAACCTTTGACAGTGGCGGGGCAATCCACATGGATCACGTGAAAGGATCATTTGATAATTGCTCTTTTACGCGCAATACTGCTTTCAATGGCGGGTCGGTCAATGCTTTTTTCAGCGACCTTGCATTTGACAGTTGTACGTTCCACGAGAACCACGCGGACTGGAATGGCGGTGCATTGCATCTGATCAATAGCAGCATGCACCTTGAATCCGGAAATTTTGATCAAAATGAGGCCATCCAGAATGGTGGGGCTGTATTCAAGCTGATTGACTCGCTGAATAACGGGCAGCCCGTCCGGGTCACGATGCGAAATTCCCTGTTTACCGGTAATTCAGGGATTTTTTCCGGCGGGGCAATGTATCTTTCCCAGACCCAGGAAGAGCGGCTTTCGTCTTTGGAGATTGAGCATTGCCGTTTCATCGGGAATTATTCAGAGCGGAACAGTGCCTTTTTGTTTTATGGGTTCGATGGCCTCATTTTCTCGGGTAATGAAGTTGCTGTAAACCAGTCGGGGATACGGACATCCGGTGCGATCTTCAATGCGTGCTCGGGAATGGTTGTCAATAGCATTTTTGCCGGAAACAGTTCACCTTCAGGTACTGCCGGCTGCGGATTGGTTACCCGCTCAGAGATACATTTCATGAATTGCCTGTTTGCTGGAAATGTGAGTCCCTTTGCCGGTGGTTTGCATATCCGGAACGGATCTGTCGCGACATTAACGAACTGTATTCTCTGGGAAAACCATCCGACACAACTGATGCTTTCCACCAATGTGGACACATTGGGCTGCCGTGTATACCTGAATTATTCCGTTGTGCAGAACGGGCTCGATTCAGTGGTTTTGGATGAGCAGGGCGAAATGTTCTGGGGTGAAGGGATGATGACAGTTAATCCGGTCTTTACAAATGTATATGACTATGACTTTCACCTGATGGACCAGAGCCCCTGCATCGGCGCAGGCATTCCATCTATTGAAATAAACGGTTGGCAGTTGGCGATTCCGGCATATGATATCGAGTCTAATCCACGACCCGCTCCTGCAGGGACAAGGCCCGATATCGGCCCATATGAATCTCCGCTTGGTCTGCCTGTCCGGATAACTGGGGTAAAGAAAGAAGAATGCCGGGCCAATATTTTTCCAAATCCATCTTCCGGTGAAATCCAGTTGGCCATCGAATTGTACAGGCCACTGAACCTTGAGATCGCGGTGCTCGATATACTTGGATCGATTGTGAAAAGATTTGATGCAGTGCAATGTGAAAAGGGCAGGAGTGCCCTGAAACTGGAGATCGGCGAATTGCCGTCAGGCCAATATTTCCTATCACTGATATCAGATGGAAAAACGATCCTGGCGTTGCCCTTACAGGTTCAATAGCCCGTTGAAGGCGGCCACAATCGGTTCCCAGGCAATGCTGCCGGGTGTGATGACTTCAAAATGCCCGGCGCCGGGGATCTTCACCAGGTCGATGTGTGCATTTGCTGAAACCGAAGCTTCGTAATATGGAAGGATGTGCGAAACGGGGACAATCCCGTCGTTTTCACCGTTGACCAGCACCTGGGGTACGCCTAATGGAACAAACGTCGATGGAGAGCCCTGGGCATAGCGCTCGGGGAACTCTTCCGGTGATCCGCCGACAAGGCCGCGCACGCTTGCCCCGCAGCCTGAAGGAGCCAGGTAGGATGCAAGGTCCGTGATGCCTGCAAGGCTGACAATGCCCTTGATTTGCGGAAGCCCTGCAAGCCTGATCTCCGAGGTTTCGGGAAGCTGTTGGTGTGCCCCCAACCAAAGCGCCAGGTGCCCGCCTGCGGAATGCCCTGTCACGAGTATTTTTGTGAGGTTGAGGGGGTATTCCTTCGCGAGTTCCTCAAGTTTCCCCAGGCCTGTTGCAACATCCAAAAATGTACCCGGCCATCCACCACCGGGATTGCCGATCCTGCGATATTCAAGATTCCATGTGGCATATCCCCGGCCTGTCAGGTCATCTGCCATGTCATCCATGAGCGTTTCATTGTAGGCAGATTGCCAGCAGCCGCCGTGGATGATCATGATCACCGGGAACAGGGAATCCCCTTCAGGGATCCGCAATTCCCCAAATTGGTTGGCATCGGTGCCATAGCTGATTTTGATAGCTTCATTCCTGGGAATGGTAATGGGAGGTTCCATATCCGGAGGCGTGGTTGTCATCACTTCTTCACTGCAGCCAGTAATGCAGATGGAACAAAGTAGCCAAAGTAAGATTTGCATTTTCAAGGGTCATCTGTTTGATCGGTCAGGATGTATCAACAATGGGAGCCCGGAAATGTTTGTTCCATTTCCGGTCAGGACGGTATCAAATGTTGCCGGGATCCTGGCCTATCTCATTTCATCATTGTGCGGTTCTGCTGACATTTCCTGCCGGGCTCTCGCCATTTTGGCCAGGTTGACCAGGTTTTCCTTCAATTTTTTTCTGAATTCTTCGGTATGCCGGTGTTCTAGTTCCCTGATCTTGTCCTCATATTCCGTGATGATCGCCTTCTTTTCCTCCTCAAATGCTGCGGTGAGTTCTTTTGTAATTTCCTTCCTGAACCTTTGCGGGTGGGCGACCCGCATGCCGGCCAGTTCCTGAAGTGACCTCCAGTGCGCAAGTGCCTCATCAGCGATATCCATGACCAGCTTGCTCACCTCGTAATATTCCCTGCCCGTTTTTCCTGCACGTGTGATGACAGGTACACGTCCCCTGCGCTGTTCTGCGGGAAGGGCAAGCAGGTCATGAAGGCCGGAATGATCCGGGGCTGGGTCCGCTTTCGTAAACTGATCTTCCCAGCCTTTAAATGTAAAGGCCCAGTCTGCCCAGGTAATCGTATAAACCGACTTTTTGTTCCCTGTATCTTCAACTTGTTCGGTGGCCCAGTCCATTTTCCAGTGTGGGTTCATCTCGATGTCCAGTGCCCCTTTCAGGAAATCCTGCCGTGATTTCGGTGCATACCTGAACGAGGGAAATGCCCGGCTGATGGAAGAGAGGTAATCGAAGTCTTTCCAGGACCCTGATTTCACCCGGTGGAGGTCCGGCACGAGGCTGAAGAGGTGGAAAAGTGCAGGTCCCTGGTGCGCGATCCCGTCTGCGAGCCCCTGGAGCAGGTCCTGCGCATTGCCTAATCCACCCTGGTAGATAAATGCATTTGCCATGGCCATGGTACTGAGCATGCCAGCCTGCAACTGCCTTGCTTCGCCAAGTGCTCCTTCTTTGTTGGGGATGCCATGGTCCAGAATGAAGACCTTGACTGGATAGGGTTCTGAAAGGACAGCCTGCAAGCCGCGCCAGCCCTGGTCCAGGATTGTCTGGCGGTCGACAAACAGGAGAATGGGGGCAAACCCGGATTTTTCATCTTCAGTCAGCTCCGAATACCCGATCTTGTTCAGCTCATGCAGGGCAATATTTTCCAGCTTGCCATGGAGTTGAAGCTCGGCTTTCCGGAGGGTCCGGACCTGCTCAATCACCTTCAAGGCCTCACCCCTGCAGATTCCGATGACATGATCCGGTGAGGAGCCG
>JARQTN010000085.1 GCA_029976695.1 Lewinellaceae bacterium | reverse complement strand
ATGGAGATCAAAAGCACATCTGACATCTGATATCTGATTTCTGACATCTGATATCTGATATCCACATATCCCTTTTTTGCAGATATTCGATTGCAGATACCAGAACATTTGATTGCAGATTTTTTAAGGCTTCTCCAGATTTGGGATGGAGATCAGATCGAGTATTCAGTTATTCATTTATTCTGTTGTTCATTTGTTCAATTTTGAATGGCTTCCGCACCCGGAACAAATGAACATGCGAACATGCGAACAATTAAATACGCGAACCGGATGGATATCACTCCAGATAACAGGCCCGGCCGATCGCATCCTTGCCAAACCGGCGCCGGATATGGTCCAGCTGCTGCAGCAGGTGGATCTCCTCGACCGTATCATCGAACAGGCTGATCTGGTAGCTGCCGTGGACGAGCCCGCTGAACCGGATCCCTACCAGGCGGATGAGCTGGCGCCTTTCGTAGAGGGCATCGAAAAGTTCGAGGATATGCCGGACCAGGATCTTTGTATTGGCCGTGTAGGAGATCCTGCGCTGGCGGGTATAGGTATTGAAGTCCGCGTACCGGATCTTGACGGCCACGCAGCTGGTCAGCTTCTGGTCGTTGCGCAGGTCGAAAGACAGTTCGTCCGCCATCCGGAGCAGCAGGTTGCGGACGAAGCGCATATCCAGCGTATCCTGGGGAAAGGTGCGCTCCTTCGACATGGACTTCTGCTCCGAGTAGGGCACGACGGACCGGCGGTCGATCGCATTAGCGCTTTCCCAGAGGATGCGCCCGTGCTTGCCGAATTCGCGTTCCAGCAGGCGGACGGGAATCTCGCTCAGCACGCGGATGGACCGCACGCCCATGAAGCTCAGTCGCTTGTAGGTTTCCTGGCCGATGCCGGGGATCTTCCGCGTGGACAGGGGGGCGAGAAAAGCGCGCTCTGTCCCGCTGGGAATCTCTTTGGTGCCATTCGGCTTTGCTTCGCCGGTACCGACCTTTGAAACGAGCTTGTTGACAGAAAGGCCAAAGGAGATCGGTAGGCCGGTTTCATGCATGATCTTTGACCGGAGCTCTGCCGACCACCTGAAGCAGCCGAAGTACTTGTCCATCCCGGTCAGGTCGAGATAAAACTCGTCGATCGAAGACTTTTCAAAGACGGGTGCTTCTTCTGCGATGATCTGGGTCACTTCCTTCGAATGGCGGGAATAGCTGTCCATGTCTCCCCGCAACACGACGGCCTGCGGGCACAGCCGGAGGGCCATTTTCATCGGCATCGCGGAATGCACGCCGAAGCGCCGCGCCTCGTAGCTACAGGAGGCCACCACGCCCCGCTGGCTCTTGCCCCCGATGATGAGCGGCAGCCCTTTCAGCGAACTGTTGTGGAGCACTTCTACCGAGACGAAGAAGGCGTCCAGGTCCATATGCAGGATCGCGCGGTCAAACATGGTTGTCTTGCCAAGGTTGTGTTATCAGATGTCTAAATGCCGGTTATTTCGACATTTATATGTAGAAAAAACAGGCCAATATCGAACATTTCCCTATCCAATGCAATGACTTTAACATTTTTGTCGTATTTTTCGGCAATTCTATGTCGGAATTGATGATGGCAAGAAGTCATAAAAACTGTATCAAAAGGGGGACATTTCCAGAAAAAACAGTACGTAATGATTAGAAAAGAAGGTAAAAATTGAAAAGCTGTTACACAGAGGTGCACGGAGAAGACACAGAGGCACACGGAGTATTTCTTTGAGCATATCTGTAGTATAGCCCAATACATATTAGGAAATGGAACACATATGAATCATTTTTAGACGAAAGACGATGAAAGAGAATATCCTCACAAAAACAATCATCGGATGTGCTATAGAAGTACACAAACAATTGGGACCCGGACTTTTAGAATCTGCATATCAAAACTGTCTAGCCTATGAGCTGAATAAAATCGGGTTATCAATCCAAACAGAGAAAGCAATGCCGATTGTATACAAGGAGATAAAATTGAATCATGGATATCGGATAGATATCCTGGTACAAAATAGAATTGTAATAGAAGTCAAAACAGTCGAAGCAATCAATGAAATTCATGAGGCACAGATCCTCACTTATTTGAAGTTGGGTGATTATCCATTAGGATTGATTATTAACTTTCATACAACACTGTTGAAAAATGGGATCAGAAGATTTATTAATAATTAATACTACCATAAATAGCTATTGCACAGAGGTACACGGAGAAGACACAGAGTCGCACTGAGAATTGCTCTGCGAACCTCTGTGTCTCCTTTGCGAACCTCTGTGGTACAACCAGACAAGCGCCCAGACTCTTTGGAAACAAGTAAAACCCAGATAATGAATATCCAGGAAACAGAAAAGTGATAAATATTAGAAAGAACAAAGGAAGCTATTGCACAGAAGCATACCGAGTACTTCTCTGCGAAACTCTGTGACTCCTCTGTGAACCTCTGTGGTATAACTTCTTAGTACAGCTAAAAATGTAATCATAAATACAAGACTTAATGAATCTGACAAAAAACCTGAACTACCTGCGCAAGAAACACAAGGTGTCGCAGCAGGTGCTTGCCGATGTGCTGGGCGTGGCACGGACCACATTGGGGGATTATGAGCGGGGGAAGACCGAACCCAACATCGAGACCCTGATCAAAATCGCAGAATACTTTGATGTGAAGGTCGATGACCTGATCAGGGAAAACCTGAGCCACCAGGACCTGGAGATCCTGCGCAACAAGGACATGCGCGTGCTGGCCATCTCCGTCGACAGCGAGAACCGGCAGAATATCGAGCTCGTCGACAAGAAGGCCGAGGCGGGCTACCTGGAGAGTTTCCAGGACCCCGAATACATCAGCGAACTGCCGAAGCTCTATTTTCCCCAGATCCCGGAAGGGACATACCGCGCCTTCGAGATCCAGGGCAATTCCATGCTCCCCCTCCTGCCGGGCAGCATTGTGATCTGCGGATACGTGGAAGACCTGCGCGACCTGAAGAACGACCGGACCTATGTCATCGCCACGCGCGAGGGGATCGTCTACAAGCGCATCTTCACTAATATCAACGAGCACAGCATTACGGCCATTTCGGACAACCCGGCCTACCCGCCGTACACCATCCCGTTTGAGGACATCGCAGAGATCTGGCAGTACTACGCACATGTCAGTTTCAGCGACATGAAAAGCGGCATGGACCAGTGGCTTGAAAGCAACATCGGTGAGATCCAGCGCAAGCTCGATGATTTAATTGAAAAGGAAGCCTGACGGCATCGGCAGAATTCTTTACCTTTCTCAACCATAGCCACAAGAGAACTGCGCAGGTAAAAGCGCATCAATTTCGCCATTCTAAAATTGAAATGCATGAGGCATATGCTGACGAGATCATTCATTGGGCTTTTCCTGCTGTTTGGGACTGCAACGCCGGGGGCAACCAGCCAGGCCTTCATCCGGGACACTTCTTTCCTCAGCGGGCTTGAGTACCGGTGCATCGGCCCGACAAGGGGAGGACGGGTAACTGCCGTTGCCGGCGTTGCCAGCCATCCCCACACCTACTACATGGGTGCCACAGGCGGGGGCGTCTGGAAAACCGACGATTCGGGCCACACATGGGAAAATATTTCAGACGGGTATTTTCAAACACCTTCCATCGGCGCCATCCGTGTGGCTCAGAACGACCCGGACCGAATCTATGTGGGTACCGGTTCTGACGGGCTCCGGAGCAACGTGATCACCGGGAAAGGCGTCTACCGTTCTGACGATGCCGGCAAATCCTGGCACCACGCCGGGCTGGAAAAGACCGGGCAGATCGGGGCCGTGCTCATCCACCCGACCCATGATGACACCGTCTATGTCGCTGCCATAGGCAATGCCTTTGCCCCGACAAAAGAAAGGGGCGTCTACCGCTCATACAACGCCGGCAGGGATTGGGAAAAAGTCCTCTACATCTCCGATTCGACCGGGGTCGTGGACCTGGAATTCCACCCGAACGACCCGAACACGATCTATGCAGCCGCCTGGCAGGCCGAACGAAAGCCATGGACCATCATCAGCGGCGGGCAGCAGGGCGGCATCTTCCGCTCGACAGACGGTGGCGACTCCTGGAAAAGGCTTGCGGGAGGCCTTCCTGAAGGCATCATCGGCAAGATTGACCTGGCCGTTTCACCGGCAGACCCGGACCGCCTGATCGCACTGGTAGAGGCCCCGGAGGGGAAAGGCGGCGCGTACATCTCAAAAGACAAAGGGGATACGTTCGAACTTATATCGACGAAAAAGGAACTGCTCGACCGTCCTTTTTACTATTGCAACATCGATGCGAACCCGCAGAATGCCAATACGCTGTATGTCAATGCCACGCGTTTCTGGAAGTCTATGGACGGCGGCAGGTCATGGAAAAGCATGCGGACACCGCACGGGGATAACCACGACATGTGGATCCATCCACAGGACTCACTCACATTCATCCAGTGCAATGACGGCGGGGCAAACATCACGCACAACGGCGGCAGGACCTGGTCGTCGATCGAAAACCAGCCCACGGCGGAACTTTACCAGGTGGAGGTGGATGACCAGGTGCCCTATTGGCTGTATGCCGGCCAGCAGGACAATTCGACCATCGCCCTGCCTTCTTTGCCCCCATATAACCCGGCAAGCGATATGAGGGCGTTCTGGACGGACGTCGGGGGCTGCGAAACCGGGCCTGCCGTACCGAAACCCGGCAACCCGGATATCGTCTACAGCAACTGCAAGGGCAGGTTTGGGGTATTCAATAAAAAGACAGGCCAGGAAAAACAGTATTATGTCGGGGCTTCAAACATGTATGGCCACAACCCGGCAGACCTGAGGTACCGGTTCCAGCGCGTTTCGCCGATCCATGTATCCCCGCATGATCCCGACAAAGTCTATCATACCTCCCAGTACGTCCATGTCACACATGATGACGGAATATCCTGGGAAATCATATCGCCGGACCTCACAGCATTTGAAGCGGACAAACAGGTCATCTCCGGGTACCCGATCACACGCGACATTACAGGAGAGGAATTCTACTCCACGATCTATGCCATCCGGGAATCACAGCTCCAGCAGGGACAGATCTGGGTGGGGGCAAATGACGGACCGGTGCACGTAACATTCAACGGCGGCAAAAAATGGGCGAATGTGACACCCGCCGACCTTCCTCCTGACGGGCGCATCGATTGCGTTGAGCCTTCCCCGCATGATGCCGACAAAGCCTATTTCACAGCCCTGAGATACCAGCTCAATGACTGGAAACCTTACATCTATAAAACGGAAGACAGGGGCAGGACCTGGGAGAGGATAACGAACGGGATCCCGGACGGCTATCCCGTGCGCGTTGTCCGCGAGGACCCGGTGACAGAAGGGCTCCTGTATGCAGGTACGGAATTCGGGATGTACGTTTCATTTGATGACGGTGCCCAGTGGCAGCCATTCCAGCAAAACCTGCCCATCACGCCCGTCACGGACATCAAGGTGCATGCGAACAACCTGAATATCTCGACGATGGGACGCGGATTCTGGATCCTGGACGACCTGACTCCAGTGCGCGAGGCGACTGGCCAAAGTGGCAGTGAGGCCATTACCCTATTCCCGCCCACGGACACCTACATGCTCAGATACCGGGGCACGAGGGGATCTGCGGTACCCTCCTACCCTTCGCCCGGTGTGCTGATCAGTTATTTCCTGACGGACACCCTGCAGTCCGGCCTTGAGATCAGCATCCTTGACCATACCGGACATCATGTACGGACTTTCATCGCTTCGGGACGGGATACAACCAATGCCGGTGCAGAAGCCGACATGTCGACGGGATTCAGGCGGCGTGGTTCACAGACACGGTTAAAGGTCACACCGGGGTTGCACCGGTTCCGCTGGGACATGCAGCATGCCGGCCCATGGGACAAAAAGATGCCCGGCGGCGGCACGAATGGCCCGCGTGTCAGCCCGGGGAAATACACTGTACAGCTGAAAGCGGGGGAGATCAGACAGGCACACACCTTTGAGTTGCTGCCCGATCCCCGCATTGCTGAAAGCGGGATGAAAATGCATGACCTGAAAAAACAGGAATCCCTTTCACTGGATATCCGTGACCTGATGTCTTCGACAAAAAAATTGCAATCCTTCATCGATGAAGAGTTGAAGGCTGTAACAGAAAAGCTGGAGAATAAGCCAAAGCACAAGAAATCCCTCCGAAGGAAAGCATTCCTGGAAGAAGCCAAAATGGAACTGAAAACAGCAGATGGAAGGTACATGCAACCCATGCTGATCGACCAGATCCGATACCTCTCTTCCATGCTCAACAGGGCGGACCAATTGCCAGGGAAAGATGCCTATGAGCGGTTTGAGGAGTTGCGGACGGCATACCGGCGGATCGCAAAAGAGGTTGGATACCGGGCCGGGAGTTGAGCGAAAGGTTGCGGGTTTCGGGTT
>JARQTN010000084.1:63569-68202 GCA_029976695.1 Lewinellaceae bacterium | reverse complement strand
CCCTTCTGGTACAAAGTGGGAGGCAATCGTCATTAGCGCCATGAGATCTCCTTCCCAGATGATGTTTGTCAGGTAAGGAATCCATGGCATATCCATCTCCTCCCCGGTGGACCTATCGTAATAGACACTCTGTATATAGTCGTTTGCAGATGGTCTCCGGTCCGGGAATGCAAAAAACAGGGCCATGAAAAGTAACCCAATTACCACTCGGTTTATTACCCGCTTCTTCCGCTCGTAGCCCGGGATATGCTTCCTCCAAATCAGGAACAGCATGAAAATGAAGAAGAGTTTGAGGTGCCAGCTGACCAATACCAGGAACAGGATGACCGCAACTGCGGACTTGATGAGGGTTTTCAGCATGTGTCTCGGATATGTTGCAAGCAGAACTCATCTGTCTCCCGAATTATTGCCCCTTTGCCCACAGATCATTCTGCGGACCGTAACATGGCAATTTCAAATGCATGATGCAAGTGAATCAGTTGTTTGCGGGCTTGCTCTTACTACTTCAAGCCCGGATTGAAATCCGGCCCCCTTCAGCCCGGATCATGCATAATCAGATTATCCAGAAAACAATCATTCGGCAATTGATCAGACATCCACAATTTCAAATCAAGCCGCCATCCGCTCTTCGGGCTTTCGCTATTCAAATTGCATTTCCTTTTTGATCTCAAAAGAATGATTGAATTGAATATTTCTGATACTCAAAACCGAGTACCATTGCATTTTTAAAAATGTCGGGCTTAACCCTTGAATATGTACCTGGTTATGAATAGTCTACACATTATTCTTTGAAGCTGTTTCAAGAAATTTGTGCATCAGTCGGGAAAAGCACACGGTTCATGTTGAACCACATGCTTTTCCCGAATCACAGATCCGGCGCTGGCTGAAAGACCTGACCTGGTTCATCCTGTATCCTGCATGCAGAAAGTGGTATCGCAGGGACCCCACCAGGATTCAGGCCAAGGGCAAAAAAACCAATCAAGGTTTGACTGGAAGCAGGATGCTGCCCCCTACCTGATCAGGTCGCACCCTGCAGAAACAAAGTCCATCCGCCTTTGATGAAGTGTGCCTGTCTTGAATTCGACCCCGATCGAAATGCCCAGACCCCAGTAGATATATGGCTTATGGGCAACACCATATTTCCTGAACCACTGATCACCGGTCAGGTTTATATTGTCATGCGAAGCAATCTTCGTGTACCCGTCGTAAATATGTACGTGACGCACAATTGCTTTGTCGGAAAAGGTCCTGAACCTGAGAATGGCGCAGCAAATTTTCAAGCGCTTGTTGTCCTCAATGACTGGTGTCGGGATTGCAAAATGAAACCAGTTTGTCGTGTTTGCCTTTCCGTAGAGGTAAGTATAAAAACCTGCCCGTACGATATTGTCCAGGTTATTTGGCCGCTCGATCTGTATGCCTGTCCCGTGGGTCCACATGGCATGGGCAATGGAGTACCCGCCGTAAATGGACGTGATCCCGTTCTTGTCATCAGAATGAAGTTCGCGCATCGGACCGCCATATGAAGGGAACATCAACGAACCGTTCACACTTGAATGCCTCAACCCGAGGGCATGTCCGAATTCATGAGCCGCCACTGTGACGAGGTCAATTTTTCCGGATCCTGTTGGTATGTTGATCGTCCAGTTCTCCGCCTCATCAAAGTGGGCATCGCCTGCCAGGTCGCCCGAATTTGGCGGGGGGTAAAAGGCATGTGCCAACACACCGCTTGCTCCGTCAAAGGGGGCTCCGTCACCATGGTCTCCGGAAACAAACCTGATCCTGATATCCGGGTTTGAACTGATATTGACACGCCTGAAGCTCAATCTGGTTTCTGCAGCCCAGAGGGCAAATGCCTGTGCAATCGCATTATGGATCTGAGCCTGGGTCAGCCCGGAGTCATTTGTATAGTTTACAAAACCGTAGGTCAGGTCATTCTTGTTCCATTTATTCCCGTGCGCCACATACTCACCGATATCCGGCATTCCGCACCGTTTCGTGCTCATCATTTCAACAGTAGCTTTGTCGAGCTTGCCGGTTTGATCGAGTCCATAAAATTTTTGGAAATGCATCAAAGCCTCCCTGGTCCCGGAATCAATTTCACCTGATTTGACCCTGGCTGATTTCAGGGCACCTTCTGGCGGTGATTCAGGATTTGGCGGCATGTCAACCCCCTCATACTCTGTATCCTGGGGATTCAGATATCCAAAAAGGGAGAGGAACTTTTGGGCTTGTTTAACGTCTGAAGTCTTTTTCGGGACAAATTCAGACTTTTTCAATGTCTTGGCCATCTGTAGTTGCTTTATAGTGAAGGAATAGGTTACATGGGTTCCGCTTTTTCAATTTCGAGCACTTCGACGATCTTCTGCCCGCCCAGGACCGGGCGTGGAAGTTCCGGATCACTTTCAGTGACCACCGCAGTGAGCAGGATTTTGGTCCCGGGCTTTCGAAGTTTGGCAGGCAGCATACGCTCGTCAGGGAGGATACAGGTAAGCATGGAATCTATTGTTTCGGGAAGGTGAATATTGACAGTATACTTCCCGATAGATTCCCAAAAACCTATGATCCCCTCCTGATCCGTGAGTTTGATTTGTTTCATAGCACTCAACCGGTTTGGTTCAGGAATAATCCAGACACAAGTCACTTTGATTCGGGAGAGACAGGCAGGAGAAAAGTCCTTTAAATGATGTCTTCCCGAATCAATGAAACAGCGTGACCGACATTTACGCTATCCATGGGATATCAAATGGATTGCAGTTGTTTATATTGCTTTATAAGTTACGTTGAAATCAGTCAATTGTCAAGAGCTGGCAGGTAAAATCAGGCGATGTACACAGATTTTTCCTCAAGGTCCGCAAGGAATGCTTACCACCACCCCTTCGCGGCTCTGACCTTACAGCTGAAAACAAGAGACTTTCACCTGCATTTTCCTGAATCTTGATTTTATCCGGGAATATTCTGATATATGATTGTCTGGTTATATACAAGAAATTTAAATTTGTAACCCGATCCTGTAATCATCAACAATCGTTTCTATGCCTGATTTTTGCCATCTGCACTGCCATACCCAATTTTCACTCCTTGACGGCGCCTCCGAGATCGGGGCGATGATGGACAAGGCGGCAGCTGATGGCCAGAAGGCAGTCGCGCTCACCGACCACGGAAATATGTTCGGCGCATTCAAATTTGTGGCGGAAGCCAACAAGCGCGACCTGAAACCCATCGTCGGCTGCGAATTCTACCTTGTCGAGGACAGGCATAAAAAAAGTTTTGTTAAATCCGCAGGTGAAAGGGATATCCGCTACCACCAGCTGATGCTGGCCAAAAACCAGAAAGGGTACGAAAACCTTTCCAAGCTTTGTTCGCTTGGCTATATCGATGGCCGGTACGGGAAGTTCCCGCGGATAGACAAGGAACTGATCGAAAAATACCATGAGGGCCTGATCGCCACGAGCTGCTGCATCGGTGCGGAGATCCCGCAGGCGATCATTAACGGCCAGGTCGAAAAAGCCGAAGAACTCCTTAAATGGTGGCTCAATATCTTCGGTGACGATTATTATATCGAACTGCAGCGCCATCGCGGGCTTGAAAATATCGACGGAAAAGGTGTTTCACAGGAAGATGTCAACCAGGTCCTCCTGGGTTTTGCGAAGAAATACAACGTCAAGACCATTGCGACAAACGACTCCCACTACATCGAGGAGGAGGACTGGAAGCCACACGACATCCTGCTATGCGTAAACACAAACAGCAAGATCGACGACGAGAACCGGTTCAGGTTCCAGAGCTCGGATTTCTATTTCAAGAAGCAGGCGGAGATGAACAACCTGTTTCATGATGTGCCCCAGGCGATTGACCATACCATGGAGATCATGGACAAGATCGTCGCACCCGTGTTGGAAAGGGACATCCTGCTTCCAAATTTCCCGCTGCCGGCCGGCTTTGATAACCAGGCCGACTACCTGCGCCACCTGGTGTATGAGGGTGCGAAAAAAAGGTACGGGAACATCTCTGAACAGGTCCGTGAGAGGATCGACCTCGAACTGAACATTATCCGCGAAATGGGATTCGACGGGTATTTCCTCATTGTACAGGACTTCATCATGTCTGCCCGAGAAATGGGCGTCAGTGTCGGGCCGGGCCGGGGTTCTGCTGCCGGCTCCTGCGTGGCCTACTGCCTCACGATCACCAACATCGACCCGATCCAGTACAACCTGCTGTTTGAGCGGTTCCTGAACCCGGAGCGGATTTCCATGCCTGATATCGATATCGACTTTGATGATGAAGGCCGTCAAAGCGTGATCGATTATGTGGTCGATAAATACGGTCGTAACCAGGTCGCCCAGATCATCACATTCGGCACGATGGCTGCCAAGTCTTCCATCCGGGATGTGGGCCGTGTGCTTGCCCTGCCGCTTGATGAAACGGACAAGATCGCCAAGATGATCCCGTCAAAGATCGGGACAAAGCTGAAGGATATTTTCAAGCCGATCAAGGAAGTCAGGGAGAACTGGCAGGGCGATGACCTGCAAAGCATCGAGAAACTGCATGAGATTGAAAGGCGGGACACCCTGGACGGTGATACACTGAAGCTGGCCAAAAAACTGGAGGGCAGCGTGCGGAACACCGGCATCCA
>JARQTN010000084.1:0-63469 GCA_029976695.1 Lewinellaceae bacterium | reverse complement strand
CAGTTTGAATCCGACGGGATGCGCAAGTACATGCGCGAACTCAAGCCCACCACGTTTGAGGACCTGATCGCGATGAATGCCCTGTACCGCCCGGGCCCGATGGACTACATTCCTTCCTTCATCAACAGGAAACATGGCCTGGAGAAGGTGGAATATCCGCATCCCTGGCTCGAGGAGATCCTGAAACCGACCTACGGGATCATGGTCTACCAGGAGCAGATCATGCAGGCCGCCCAGATCATGGCCGACTACAGCCTTGGAAAAGCGGACATGCTCAGGCGCGCCATGGGGAAAAAGAAGATCAAGGAGATGGAGCGCCATGCCAAGATCTTTGAAGAAGGTGCCGTGAAAAAAGGCGTCGAAAAGGAAAAGGCCAACGAGATCTTCGACATCATGGCCAGGTTCGCCAGCTATGGCTTCAACCGGTCCCATGCTGCCGCATACTCCCTGCTGGCCTACCAGACCGCCTGGCTGAAAGCGAACCACCCGGCAGAATTCATGGCTTCGGTCCTGACGCACAATAAAAATGATATTTCAAAGCTGAATTTCTTCCTCAGGGAAGCCAAACGCCTGCAGATCCGTGTGCTCCCGCCCGACGTCAACGAGAGCAACCTCAATTTTACCGTAAACCAGGACGGTGACATCCGTTTCGGTCTCTCCGCGCTGAAGAACATGGGTGAAGGACCGGTCGAGGCGATTGTGTCAGAAAGGGAGGAAAACGGTCCGTTTGACAGCATTTTCGACCTGACACGCAGGGTAAACCTGAGGGCTGTGAACAAGAAATGCCTGGAGAGCCTCGTGCTTGGCGGCGCACTGGATTGCTTTGAAGGGATCCACCGGGCACAGTATTTTGCACCTTCGGAAAAATACGACACCCTGATCGAGCATGCCCTGAAATACGGCCATGCCTACCAGGACCAAAAGGAAAGCACGCAGCATTCGCTGTTCGGGGACATGTCCGCATTCGCCCTTTCCGAACCTGACATCCCGGAAGCACCGAAATGGAGCCTGATCCACGAGCTGACAAAGGAAAAAGAGGTCACAGGGATCTACATCAGCGGCCACCCGCTGGATGATTACAGGCTGGAGATCGAAAACTTCACCAACTGTCCGCTCGACCTCGTGGACGCCTACAGGGACAGGCAGCTCAAAATCGCAGGCATCGTCACGGACGCCCAGCACCGGATCAGCCGGAAAGGGACAGGATGGGGGCAGGTGACCATCCAGGATTTCCGGGGTTCCCTCACGATCCCGCTCTTCAGGGAAAATTATATGAAATACAAGAGTCTGCTCGAGCCGGGAGAAGCCCTGTACATTGAAGGGTTTTACCAGAAAGACTGGAACGGAAAGGACTTCATGTTCAATGTCACAGATATCAGGCAGCTCGATTCGATTGGCGAGGAAATGACGAATTCGATCACCATCCGCATCCCGGTGCATACCGTGAGCCAGTCCGTGATCAGCAAGATCAACAAGGTTTGTGCGGAACACAAAGGCGCCCATAAACTTAAGGTGCAGGTGATCGACAAGGACGAGGATATCCTGCTGAACCTTGTCTCCAGGAAGGCGCGCGTCAAGGCGGATAACCTTTTTGTCGGAAAACTGGAGGACCTTGGACTGAAGTACAAGCTGAATTAGGCAATATTTTCGGGATTTCGTTGTTTTCTATGGAATGAACCGTAATCTCCTGAGGCAGATATCAGGAGGAGAAGTGAACTTTTCAATAAAGCAGGAAGTTTAAATAAAACAAAATCTGGCACATGACCCTGGTATTGCTTTTTATCCAATTCTTTTCGTTTGCCATGTCCCCGCTAAATGCCGGGCATGCATTCGCTTGCGGAGAAGGGGGGGAAATGCCCGATACCATGGCCATTCCGGTCCTCGACTATGCCCGGCTTAAACCCTACCTGACAAAAACCAACGATACCACTTATATTGTGAATTTCTGGGCAACATGGTGTGCTCCATGTGTAAAGGAACTGCCCTATTTCGAGGCGTTGACGACGGAGATGAAAGATGAAAAGCTTAAAGTGCTCCTTGTCAGCCTGGATTTCAAAAAGCAGATCGAATCAAAGCTTATCCCGTTCATAGAAAAACATCATCTTGAATCGGAGGTCGTGGTCTTGTATGACAGTGATTCCAATTTCTGGATCAATGACATATCCCCCGAATGGTCAGGTGCGCTCCCTGCCACACTGGTGTACAGAAACCAGGACCGCGCATTCCATGAGCGCGTTTTCCACACCCAGGAAGAACTCAATGATATTATTCAACCTTATTTAAACTTGTAAACATGAAAAAATTGATCGGTTTCAGTGCTTTTGCATTACTCACCATGACACTGCTTGTCTCTGCAACCAGGCCATTCGGCGAGGGATACAAAATCGGTGACAAGATTGAGGATTTCACATTGAAAAATATTGACGGCAAAATGGTTACACTCAGTGACTACAATGCCGAGGGGTATATCATCATCTTTACCTGCAATACCTGTCCGTACGCCGTCATGTATGAGGACAGGATCATTGAACTCCACAACAAATATGCGGACAAGGGATGGCCGGTAGTCGCTATCAACCCGAACGATCCCAGCATTAAATCGGGAGACAGCTTTGAAGCCATGCAGGTCAGGGCAAAGGAAAAGGGATTTCCCTTTGATTACCTTTTTGATGAGGACCAGGCGGTCTACCCAAAATTCGGTGCAACGCGCACACCACATGTGTTCCTGGTGGATAAAAACATGATCCTGAGGTACATCGGGGCGATTGACAATAATGCGCAGGATCCTGAATCTGTGACGACCCGGTATGTAGAAGATGCGATAGAAGCGATCCGGAGTGGCGCGCAACCGGACCCGGACATGACAAAAGCCATCGGATGCACGATCAAAGCAAAGGCATAATTGGATAAAAATCAGATCATTGAACCCCGACAAAGCAGCTTGTCGGGGTTCTTTATTTGATCAGGAATCAGATAATCTTTTAATTTTACACTTCCCAAAAATAAATTCCAGCATGGTGCGGGCAAATCGGAATCTCTACTTCTTGCTTTCATTCATCCTCTTCGCCTTGTGCTTTGCAGGATGCACGAAAAAGCAATCCGTAAAACTTGTTGACCTTGACCTGATGAGCTATGAAATGCCGATCATGATCAAAGCCCCTGCGGATGCTGAAATCAAGAAAATGGACCTGATCGTTCAGAAGGACATCACCGTAAAAAGCGGCGATGGATTTTACTTGCAGATCTTTGAGTCAGATGTCACTAACCGGGATCCGAAAAAAGTCAAGGAAGACTTGCTCAAAACGGTCCAGGAAAACCCCTATTTCAGTGAACTGGTCCAGGAAGATCCGAATGGCTTCATTTACAAGACCCAGATCGATTCGACACAGGAAAACTACAGTTTCCGGTATGTGCGCATCCAGGGCGACAAGGAATATACCTTTCAGACGGGCATGATCGGCCAGTTCACGCTGGACCAGGTCCGTACCATGTACAATGCGGTAAAGTAGAAAACTCAGGTGCGGGCGGCATATCGCTCACTCGCCAGGAAGATCAGGACCATGATGAGAATGGACAGGATAAACATATTTGCTCCATTTTCCGAAATCAGATCAAACATCCTGCCAATCCAATAAAAAAGGCCATCCAGTGACCTGAATGACCCTCTACCATTTAGTGACTTTAAATGGAATTACTTTTTCGCAGCGTTATACCGCTTCATCACTTCCTTCCAGTTGATCAGGTTGAAGAAAGCTTCGATATAATCTGCGCGCCTGTTCTGATATTTCAGGTAGTAGGCATGTTCCCAGACATCAATCCCCAGGATCGGCGTACCGGTACATCCTGCTTTCGGCATGAGCGGGTTGTCCTGGTTAGCCGTTGAGCAAACCCTGACTTTCCCGGTTCCGGAAACTACAAGCCAGGCCCAGCCTGAGCCAAAACGGGTTGCCGCTGCCTTGCTGAAAGCTTCCTTGAATCCTTCGAAGGAACCAAAAGCTTCATCGATGGCTTTCTTCAGCCCACCGCCTGGCTCTCCTCCCCCGTCCGGGGACATGACCTTCCAGAAGAGGTTGTGGTTGTAGTACCCGCCTGCATTATTTCTCAGTGCGGCGTTTGACTCATCAGCTTTCTTCAGTACTTGCTCAATCGTTTTTCCTTCCAGGTCCGTTCCGGCAATTGCATTGTTCAGGTTATTCGTGTAGCCGGCATGGTGTTTTGTGTGGTGGATCTTCATCGTCCGTGCGTCGATATAGGCTTTCAACGCATCGTATTCGTATGGCAAATCCGGTAATTTAAAAGGCATATAATTTGTTTTAATGAAAAAAAATAATATACGAAAATATAAAATATAACGGGCATTCGAAAGTTCTGACACTCAATTCCTTTCAGTAATTTAGAGTATCAATAAATATCTACAGTCATGAAATATCGCAAAGAAAAAGACAGTATTGGATTCGTCAACGTTCCCGCAGAAAAATATTGGGGAGCACAGACACAGCGCTCAAGCGAAAACTTCAAGATCGGCGGCCATAAAATGCCGAAAGAAGTGATCAATGCTTTTGCCATCCTGAAAAAAGCAGCTGCCCAGGCCAATGTTGAACTCGGCGTATTGCCAAAATCAAAGGCCTCCGTGATCGAGCGGGTTTGCAATGAGATCCTCGCAGGCAAACTTGATGACCAGTTTCCGCTTGTCATCTGGCAAACTGGTTCAGGCACCCAATCCAACATGAACGTCAACGAAGTCATCGCCAACCGCGGACATGTCCTGAAAAAAGGCCAATTGACAGATCAAGTAAAATTCCTCCATCCCAATGATGATGTGAACAAGTCACAATCCTCCAACGATACGTTTCCGACAGCAATGAACATCGCAGCATACATGAAACTCGTGGAGCATACAATGCCGGGGATCCTCAAACTCCGGAATACACTGAATGAAAAGGCAAAAGCGTATAAAAACATTGTCAAGATCGGACGCACGCATTTCATGGACGCCACGCCGGTCACCCTGGGGCAGGAACTTTCAGGATTTGTCAGCCAGCTGGATCACGGATTGAAAACGATCAAGAACAGCCTGGACCACCTGCGCGAACTTGCCCTTGGCGGGACTGCTGTCGGCACCGGCCTGAACACGCCTAAAGGATATGACAAGCTCGTGGCCCGGAAGATCGCAGAAATATCGGGGCATCCTTTTGTGACAGCTAAAAACAAATTTGAGTCCATGGCTTCCCACGATGCCATCGTCGAAGCCCATGCAGCGTTGAAAACGGTTGCTGTTTCCCTGATGAAGATCGGCAACGACCTGCGGATGCTGGGTTCTGGTCCAAGGTGCGGAATCGGTGAGATCAACATCCCTGCAAATGAGCCAGGATCTTCCATCATGCCCGGCAAAGTCAACCCGACACAGGCTGAAGCCCTGACCATGGCCATGGCCCAGGTCATCGGGAATGACACCACCATTGCGATCGGGGGTATGAATGGCCATTTCCAGCTCAATGTCTTCAAACCGGTGATGATCTACAATTTCCTGATGTCTGCAACGCTGATCGGGGATGCCTGCGTAAGTTTCAATGACAATTGCGCCATCGGTATCGAACCGAATGAAGATCGCATCCGCCAGCACCTGAACAATTCCCTCATGCTCGTGACAGCGTTGAATACGAAAATCGGCTATGACAAGGCAGCAGAGATCGCGAAGAAAGCCTACAGAGAAGGGTCCACGCTGAAGGAGGCTGCAATGGAACTGGGTTACGTGACGGCTGAGAACTTCGATGAGTGGGTCAGGCCCGAAAAAATGGTCTGACAAAGCCTGTTACCTGACCCCTGCCCTTTTCCGCCACCATGAAGCAAGGGTGAAAATGAAATAGAGGGCAACAAGCCCGGCCATCGTGCGGGGGATGTAATCCCCCCACTTTGTGTAAAAAGTGAGATCATTGCGGGGCGTCAACACCCGCCTGATTGCCGTTGCTGTTTCATATTTTGTTGCATCCAGGATCTTTCCCTCCGGGGTAATGAAGGCTGAAGATCCTGTGTTTGCACTTCTGGCGACAGGTCGGCGATGCTCTATCGCCCGCAGGGAAGCAATGGCCAGGTGCTGCCTGTATCCGGGCGTATCGTCCCACCAGCCGTCGTTGGTGACAATGAAGATCATCGTGCCCCCCTTGCGCACATAAGCACCCACATGGGCGCCGTATACAGACTCATAACAAATCACTGGGGCAACGCCTCCACCCTCAAATTGAAATACTGTCGGCTCCTCTTGTGTTGTCAGTCCCATGCTCCCGCCAAGCTGTTCAACCACCGGCTTGATGAATGGCAGAAACTTTTTGAACGGAAAGAACTCGGCGCCCGGGGTCAGCTTCGACTTGAAATAAACCTTGATCTCCTCGCGTCCTGAAACGATCTCGATGGCAGAGTTCTGCGCATCATAGATCAGGCCATCCCGCCTCCGCCTGACGGTTTCCGGCAATTCCTCCCCGTCAAAAAAGATCCTGTAGGAAGCGACCCCGGCCACGAGCCTCAGTCCCGGGTGCCCGTCCAGAAATGTCCGCAATTCACGGATGCTTCTATTGCGGTCGATGTTGTTCAACAGGATATATGGAAAGCTTGTTTCTGGAAATACCAGGTAGCTCGTACTGTCCGTCACGATGGAATCAGAAAGGGAAAGGAAACGCTGTAGCTGGACTTCCTCCGGGATTTCAAACTTCTGGTAGTGTGGTTCAAAATTGGGCTGTACAACCGCGACCTCAACAGGCGTAAGATCAGAAGCGTGCTGAAGGCTATTGTTCTTAAGCACAAAGGAACAAATGACCGGAAGAATAAGCAACCCAAGAATGCCCGACACGCTGCGCACGAGCCCCTTTTTCCCTTTTCGAAAATCCACGATCCATTGATAGATCATGAAATTCAGGACAATCACCCAGACACTTCCACCGAAAACGCCGGTATATTCATACCACTGGACAAAGGAAGGAACCATGGCAAATGAGTTTCCCAACGTAAGCCATGGCCAGGTGATATCCCAGAAAAGGTGGAGGTATTCAAAGGAGATCCAGAATGAAAGCAGGATCAGCACTTGCCACCTGCGGCCGGCGTAATGCTTGACAATATGACAAGCCATAAAAACGGTAGCCATCAGGATGGCATTCAGGAAATTTGCGATGAGTCCGGCTGCCAATGCTGTGTTCACCACCCAGAAAGTGGTCACCACATTCCAGATCAGAAACGCGTGGAATCCATATTTCCACACAGTCCAGGGACGCAGCGTAGACGAACGGTTACTGACCTGGTCTTCCATCCAAATCAACGGAATCCAGGCAAGGAACACCAGCGGCGTCAGTGGATAGACCGGAAATGAAAAACTGAACAATAAACCGGAGATGGTAGCCGCAACGAGGAACCTTCCATTTGAAGGGTGACGGGAAAAGCGGTTGAAAAAGGGAAAGAGGATGAGCCCCCAGCATGCAAGTTCTAAAAATAAAGGCCTCCAGCCCCACAAGGGCAGACGGGCCATGTCATACGCCATCCAGGCAGCAACGGCAAGGCAAAATATCGATGCAATGAGAATTCCCCTTCGTGACAGTCTGACATCAGGAAATAGCGCTTCCATCTTCCAAATGTTGCTCCGGGGCCACAAAAGCCAATCGACCTTTACTGTCTTCTGCCATTAAAATCATGCCTTGTGATTGTACGCCACGGATCTTGCGGGGTGCCAGGTTGGCGAGGAGGACGATCTTTTTGCCGATGATTTCTTCCGGGGTATATTGTGCTGCGATGCCGCTCACAACAGTCCGTTTCTCAAAGCCCAGGTCAATGGACAATTTCAGCAGCTTATCAGCCTTTTTCACTTTTTCTGCGGCTATGATCGTCCCTGTGCGCATGTCCATCTTGACAAAATCATCATAGGCGATCTCTTTCTTCATTTCGAGGTGCGGTGTACCATCTGCCTTGCTGCCGGATTCAGCAGTGGTATCCGTTTTGAGGAGGCGGTCGATTTGCTCCTGGATGATATCATCATCAATCCGCGTAAACAGGTGTTCGGCTTCCTTGATCTGGTGTCCGGGGGAGAGCAGATCATGTCCTTCAGCCAGTGTATTCATCATGTCCACCCATTCACTGTCCCCTTTTAAATCGGGCAGCTGGAGCATGCTGCGCAACCTTCCGGCCGTATTCGGGAGGAATGGATAAAGGGCAACACTGAGGGCTGCCACATACTGGTTAGCCAAATGCATGACAACCTTTACGGTTTCCGGGTCATCTTTCACCTGCTTCCATGGTTCGTTGAACTGGAGGAGCTGGTTTCCGGCGGAACTGATTTCCATCAGTTTCTTCAAGGCAGCCCGGAATTCAAAGCGCCGGATATGGTCATACAGTACATCAAGCTGATCGAACAGATCGAGCAACTCCGCATCGTGGAAAGAGCCGCCCCAGTCCTCGTTATAACTGCTCGATGCGCTTTGGATCTCAAGTCCATCGTCAAATTCGGGAATGATGCCTTTGTAATACTTGTTCGTGAGGACAACGACACGGTTGACAAAATTCGCCAGGTTGTTGACCAGTTCGTTGTTGATGGATTCCTGGTATCCTTTCCAGGTGAATTCACTGTCTTTCTGCTCCGGCATGTTCTTGATGAGGTGATACCTCATTTCATCGATCCGCCCTTCAAAATCATTGACATATTCGTGGACCCAGACGGCCCAGTTCCTGGAGGTGGATATTTTCCTTCCTTCAAGGTTCATGAACTGGTTGGCAGGCACATTGTCCGGAAGGATATATTCTCCTGATGCCCGCAGGATCGCCGGGAAGATCAGGCAATGGAAGACAATATTATCCTTGCCGATAAAATGGATCAGTTCGGTATCCTGGTCCTGCCAGTAGGGCTTCCAGTCCCTGCCATTGTCGATCGCCCACTGTTTCGTCGCAGAGATATACCCGATGGGCGCATCCATCCAGACATACAATTTTTTGCCTTCGCCACCCGGTACTTCAGCAGGCACATCCACACCCCAGTCAAGGTCTCGCGTCATCGAACGCGGTTGCAGGCCACCTTCCAACCAGGAATTACACTGTCCCATCACATGGTTTTTCCAAAGTGAAGGGTCGTGCTGTTCCGCACCGTCTACGTTGCCGGTATTGATCCAGTCACCCAGCCAATCCGCATACTTGTCAAGGGGAAGAAACCAGTGTTTCGTCATCTTCAATACGGGCCTGTCCCCTGTCAGTGTAGAAACCGGGTCGATCAGGTCAGTCGGGCTGAGTGAAGACCCACAGTTTTCACACTGGTCCCCATATGCTTCTTCATAACCACATTTTGGGCAGGTCCCCTTGATATACCTGTCGGCAAGGAACTGACCTGCGGCCGAATCATAGTACTGTTCGGTTTCGATCTCTGCAAACTGTCCTTTGTTGTAGAGTGTCATGAAAAACTCCTGGGAGGTCTCATGATGAATTGGCGCAGAAGTACGGTGATAGATATCAAACGAGATCCCCATCCGGTCAAATGTCTCCCTGAACAACTCATGGTACTTGTCGACGATCTCCTGCGGGCTGATTCCTTCCTTGCGGGCCTTCATCGTGATCGCAGCCCCGTGCTCATCACTTCCGCAAATAAACACGATATCCTTTCCCATCATCCGCATGAAACGCACATAGATGTCAGCAGGCAGGTAAGCACCGGCCAGGTGGCCGATATGAAGGGGCCCATTCGCATATGGTAATGCGGAGGTAACCAGATATCGCTTTGGAGGATTCATGGTGGAATATAATTTGCTCAGTAGTGGTTTTGGCGGGAAGTCACCAGTTCATCAGATTGCTGCCCGTTCATGCGAAATTACTTGTCTTTTATGTGAGAACATTATGTTTACACATATATATTTTTTTGTAATACAGTACAGCACGATACATGTGTGGGATCAGAAAATGGACAGAAGATCAGTTCTTTGTCCGGGGACACGCTGGAATTTTGGGGCAGGAAGGTGGAAAATGTGGTAGTTGGAGAAAGAAGAAGGGGAACCTTGGCCCGGTTCCCCTCATGATGTGTATTGGATCAGTGATGGCACGCTACATCCCCGCTGACGGGAAGGCATACCTTTGGATCATTCGATGTGCTTATCCCCCAAAATCATCAAACGCGATATTCTCTTCCGGCACCCCTAATTCATCCAGGGTCTTGATCACAGAGGCATTCATCGCCGGAGGCCCGCAGAAATAGTACTCGATCTCTTCCGGCTCAGGGTGGTCCTTCAGGTACATATTGTAGCAGACTGGCATGATATACCCGATAAACCCGTCCCCCTCATCATCAAGTGATTTCTTCTCTTCCCAGTTGTCTTCCGGCAACGGGTTGTCCAGGGCGACATAAAACCTGAAGTTCGGAAATTCCTTCTCCAGCTTCCTGAATTCATCGATATAGAAAAGCTCCCTCTTCGTCCGGCCACCGTACCAGTAGGAGATCTTCCTGTCTGTCGTTTTCAGTGTCTGCATCAGGTGGAAAAGATGGGACCTCAGTGGCGCCATTCCGGCTCCCCCGCCGATGTAAACCATTTCCTTATCCGTATCCTTGATGAAAAACTCCCCGTAAGGCCCGGAAATGACGACCTTGTCACCAGGGTTGAGACTGAAAACATAGGAGGAGCAAACCCCCGGGTTCACGGCCATCCAGCCATTCGTTTTGCGGTCCCATGGCGGTGTGGCGATCCTGATATTCAGCTTCACGATATTTCCTTCCGCCGGGTGGTTTGCCATTGAATAGGCCCTGAATTGCTCTTCGTCATTTACCATTTTCAGGTCCCACAGGCCATACTTATCCCATTCGGATTTAAACTTGTCTGGTCCTGCGGGATCATCCGGGTGCGGTTTGATGTCGATATCCTTGAAGTCCACAGTGATTTTCGGCACATCAATCTGGATATACCCTCCGGGTTTGAAACTGAGTTCTTCACCTTCTGGAAGGCGAACGACAAACTCCTTGATGAATGAAGCCACATTGTAGTTGGAAACGACTTCGCATTCCCATTTCTTGATCCCGAATATTTCTTCAGGAATTCGGATCTTCATGTCCTCGCGGACTTTGACCTGGCAGGCCAGCCGTTTATTCTCTGCGGCTTCCTTGCGCGTCAGGTGGTTCATCTCGGTGGGCAGTACATCCCCCCCGCCCTCATCAATGTAACACTCGCACATGGCACATGTCCCGCCACCCCCGCAAGCCGAAGGAAGAAAGATGTTCTCGTTTGACAAGGCGGAGAGAAGCGAACTGCCTGGCTTTGTGACCAGGGGCTTCTCCTCATCACCATTGATGATGATATTCACGTCTCCTTGCGGAACCAGGCGCTTCCTGGCCGCAATAAGCATGAAAGACAATGCAAGAATTACGACTACAAAAACAATAATTGAAAATATGATGGTCGTCATATCGCTTGAATCGTTTTTATTGATAGATCATCAGGTGCTACTGTGCAGCTGATGTAAAGCTTACTATATCAATTCCCATCAGGCTCATGAAGGCAATCCCCATCAGGCCGGTCAGGATGAAAGCCATTCCAAGCCCGCGCAGTGCCGCAGGTACGTTTGAATACCTGATCTTTTCCCTGATCGCAGCAATGGCAATGATCGCGAGGAACCACCCGAATCCGCCGCCGAGTCCAAATGACAGGCTTTCCACAAAATCATATTCCCTCGAAACCATGAAGAGGGATCCACCAAGGATCGCGCAGTTCACAGTGATCAGCGGAAGAAAAATCCCCAGTGAGGTGTACAATTCGGGTGAGAACTTCTCGATGACCATCTCGACCAGCTGCACCATCGAGGCAATCACGGCAATAAAGAGGATGAACCGGAGGAAGGTCAGGTCCGTTCCAAAGACCCCGTTTTCACTCAACAGGAATTCGTTGATCAACCAGTTGATCGGCATGGTGATACCCAATACAAAGATCACAGCGAGGCCGAGCCCGAATGCCGTTTTGACGGATTTTGATACGGCCAGATAGGAACACATCCCCAGAAAATAGGCAAGTACCAGGTTTTCGATGAAGGCCGACTTGATAAATATATTTAACGTTTCCATGGATTAATTTCCTTATGATACAAAATGGAATTAAGAGACATCGATCAGTTTTTTGTTCCAGGCGCGCTGCACCCAGATCAAAACCCCGATAATAAACATGGCTGCCGGCGGGAACACGAACAGGTTATTGTTCATATACCAGCCAAACATCGCGGAAGTCGTTGTATCGATCCAGTAATCTGATGATGGGCCGATGATCATCATTTCCAAAGGGGTACCTGCCAGCAGTGTGCCTTTACCAAACACTTCACGGAAAATGGCCACGATGATCAGGATCGCCCCGTACCCAAATGCATTGCCCAGGCCGTCGAGAAATGACTGCCATGGCTTATTGGCCATTGCAAATGCCTCAAGGCGTCCCATCACGATACAGTTTGTGATAATCAACCCGATGAATACGGAGAGTTTTTTATACACATCGAAGTTATATGCCTTCAGCGTGAGCTCAACCACGGTCACGAGCGTGGCAATGATGACCAACTGCACGATCATCCTGACCTGGCTGGGAATCCTTTTCCTCAGTAGTGAAGTAAAGAGGTTTGAAAAAGCAAGTACGAAAATCACGGCTATTGCCATGATAAAGGATGGAAAAACAAGTGTGGTCACAGCAAGTGCAGAACAAATCCCAAGCACCTGGACGGTGATCGGGTTATTATCATTCAGCGGATCTGTGATCAGCTTCCTTTGCTTTTTCCCGAAAAGAGGCTCCCTGGGCTTTGTTTCCTGCGCCTGTTTTTCCTGGATCGTTGATTCTGCCATGATTTATCCTCGGTTTTAAGGTTTCCTAATTAATGATATTCTGTTTCTCAAAATAGGGCTGGTAGTACTTCACCCCCCTGACGATCATTTCGGTCACGCCGTTGCATGTAATCGTAGCGCCGGAAATTCCGTCCACCTCATGAATACCGTCCCTCGCATCGCCTTTCAGGACCGTGATCCCAACATAATCTCCTTCATCATAGATTTCCTTTCCGATGAAGTTTTCGCTGAATTTCGGATTATCCTTGATCTCTGCGCCCAGTCCCGGGGTTTCTGCCTGGTGGTCGAATGTGGCTCCCACGATTTTGTCAAAATTATCCTCAAGGGCAATATTTCCCCAGATCTCATCCCACAGGCCGTTGCCCCGGACACTTACGATATAGATCTCCTCGCCATTGTTGTCATACACAAACAAGGGGAGGATCCGGTCGGGCTCCGGCTTTTTCTTTTCCTTTTTCATATCGATATCCACAGGCTGGCCTCCTTTGTATCCGCGACTTGTGATCTCATCGGAGGATATCGTTTCTCCGTTCATATTCAGCGCAATTTGGCGGATATCATTTTCAAAGATATCCTCCACTTCCGCATCGGTCATATTCTTGACCTTCGTTTCCAGCTTCGTATCCACGGCCGCAAGGATCGCCCGCTTTTTGAAAAGCCCTTCATTGCGCTCATGCATAGGTTTGAAACCGGTGAATAACAATGCCAGGACAAGGGCTGAAGCAGCCGTCAACCCGACAATAAACATGATGATATACCTTGAACTAAACACGTGCCAATCGTTTTTTAATGTTCGCCTGGTAGACATAGTGGTCTATCAGGGCTGCAAAAGTATTCATAAGCAGGATTGCCAGCATCCACCCTTCCGGGTACGCCGGGTTCATCACCCGGATAATCATCCCCAGGAATCCGATCAGGAAGCCGTAAATCCACTTGCCCCTGTTTGTACTCGATGCGGTCACAGGATCGGTAGCCATAAATGCCATGGCAAAGAAGAAACTGCCCATATAAAACTGGTAATACCATGGGACATCCATGAAAGGAGAAGCCCCCCACAGGTTCAGGCCGATCGCCGAGATAGCCGCCCCGACCAGCATCCCGACCATGATCCGCCAGCTTGCCACTCCGGTCCCCAGCAGGAGAAGTGCCCCCAGCAGGATCATCGGTTTTGAAGTCTCACCGACAGATCCGGGAATCGCACCCCACCACATCTGGCCGGCTGTATAGACTTCCGTCACACGCTCCCATCCACCCTGATAGGCCAGCGTGAGTGGCGTGGCGCCTGTATATCCATCCACAACCGTGGCTGAAGGGTCAAAGGTGGCCCAGCCCAGGGCTTCAAAAATCGAATTGAAAAAGCCGGTTTCCCACCAGCCGTATTGAACTGCTGCACCCGCGCTCATGCCCTCGATACCGGATACCCACACCTCATCACCCGAAATGGTCGTCGGATAGGCAAAAAAGACAAATACACGGGACAACAATGCCACATTCCAGATATTCATCCCCGTGCCTCCAAAGGCTTCTTTCCCGATGATCACGGCGAAAATGACGGAAAGGACAAGAATCCAGATCGGCAGGTCTGGAGGCATGATCAGCGGGATCAGTGCCCCGGTCACCAGGAATCCTTCTTCAATACCATGCCCCTTCTTTGAGGCGGTCCAGAATTCGATGCCCAGACCGACAATGTATGTGACCACAAAGAGCGGAATGATCTTGATCAGGCCATATGCAATCTTCAAATGGAACCCTGAAAAATATGAATCATCATAAATCCCAAGTGCCACAAAGTGCTGGTGGCCAACATTCCATGTTCCGAAAAGGTAACAGAACTGCAAGGCCAATACCACATAGATCATCAGCCTTTTCAGGTCCATCCCGTCCTTGATGTGCACACCGCCTTTTGTCGTATGGTCGGGAACAAACAGGAAGGTGTAAAAGCCATCGTACAAGGTATGCAGGAATGGCTGCTTCTCTTTGTCAGGCTCTATTCGTTTGATAAAATCAATTAGTCCCATGTCACGTTTAGATTATTAGTTTGACTAACCTTGCGCCTGCATCAGATCGAGTCCTTCGCGCAATATTTTTTGAACCGGCATTTTGGAAGTGCAGACAAACTCACACAGGGCCACATCCTCCTCCACCAGTTCATGGATACCCAATCCCTCCATGGTCTCGTAATCATTGTTCAGGATTGCCTTCATCAGGGCCTGCGGGTAGGTGTCAACGGGCAGCACCTGCTCGTACTGTCCTGTAACGACAAAGGCACGGCGCTCACCGTGTGTATTTGTATCCGCAACGTACTTGTTATCAGGGAAAAGAAATGAAGGATATGTTTTGCTCAGGCTCGGCCTGGACTTGCTCGGGATGAGCCAGCCAAACGGCTCCAGATAGTGGCCTTCCTGGATGACTGATACCTGGTTGTCAAATATATTCAAATACTGGTTTTTTTGCTTCTGTTGACCCGTCAGCACGTTTCCGCTGATGATCCGGTTGTCTGTGTCCTTGATATTCCCTGCCAGCAACTCACCCATGTTGGCCCCAATCCGGGTACGTACGATTTTAGGTGACTTGAGCTCTGTTCCGTTCAGTGCGACAAGCCTGTCTGCGACAAACCTGCCTTCGAGCCACATGTTACCTATTGTGATCACGTCAGCAACACCAAGTGTCCAGGCTTTCTTTTTTGGCCCTACCGGATGGATATGATGGATCTGGATGCCTGCATTTCCTGCCGGGTGCTTTCCGGCAAACCAGTGCTTCTCTGCTCCTGCAGCCTGGACAAAAGCTTCAGCCGGCGCATGTCCAGGCCGGCCATCGAGCCCAAGATATACCTTTCCCTCGGTCAGCTTGCCAAGCACATCCAGTCCCTTTTGAAAAGCGGCTTCATTACCCCGGACAACCAGGTTCTGGTCAAGGGCCAGCGGTGCCGTATCAAAAGTGGAAATGAAAATATTGTCAGGCACGTCATCCGGCGCTGGCGTAATCTGATACGGACGCTGGCGGATCAATGCCCAACCACCATTTTTTTGCAGAAACTCCCTGATCTCTTCAACAGGTGCCGATTCCAGGTCAGGTGCCTGGAGCTCTGCGTACCGCTGCTCCTTGTCTGCAAGGATCACCAACTCGGCGATTGACCTTTTCTCTGCACGGTTGAGTTCGATATATTCACCACTCACCGGGGAGACATAGAGAATCTCGGGATGTTTCTTATCATAAAAAAGTGGCTGTCCGGCTAACACTTCATCCCCGATTTCCGGCAATACTTTTGGAATTGGTGACATTCCCTGAAAATTCTTTGGCTGCATGGCATACCTGGTCACGCCTTCTGCATCCGCAACCTCCTCCCCGGATGCCGCCCCCTCCAGCAGGATGTCAAAACCTTTTTTCAACACATGAACAGGAAAACCGGACTTTTCCACATACGCGGGCAGCTTCGGTTGGAAGACCTTGCCAAACTTTGGAATTAGGGAAATGCCTGAATCATCCACTTTGCTCTCCCGGCCTTCGATATGGAGCAGGTTATCTGCCACTTTCACGATGATCCAGATGAGCACGATCGCTGCGATGACGATGAGAGAGCCGATCAGCAGGTTGTTTCCTCCTTCTGATTGAGCATAAGACGGAACACCAAGGCTCATGAGAAGGGAGAAGGCGAATAGCCTTGTGAAAATTGGGTTTGAAGACTCCACTAGATGTTGCGATTTTACTTTAAAATCAAAGGATGTATCGAATTTCGGCAAAGATATAAAGCTTTTATAAATCCTTTAAAATGACCATATTTAAAACGAAAAGATCGGCAAATTGATCATTATTTAGAACAAATCTAAATAGTTATACGGGCGCCTTTCTCGTTCCGTATTTCGCCCTCCATGACACCAGGCCGATGATCGCGATAATCGTATATACAAGCATCAGGAATCCAAAGAAATACCCTTCACGGCTCACATAAAGGTACACATAGACGAGGTTGATGAGGATCCAGTATTTCCAGTTATCCAGGTATTTGCGGACCAGCATCAGTGTTGCAAAGACTGAAAAGACCGTTGTCAGGGAATCCAGCAATGAAAAAGCTGCATCCGTATAGTGGTTGAGCACATAGCCAAAGGGGATAGAAATGGCTGTTCCGAGAAGCAGGATGAAAACATGCTGCCTGATCGTCATGCGCTTGATCGCGTCCTGTTCTTGCGCATCCCTGTCCATCCTGAACCACTCCCGGAGCCCCAGGAACCCGATTGCGACGTAAAAGACCTGGAGGCCTGCATCGGCATATAAATGATAGGCTGTCACGTCCTTGTATGCAATACAGGAGCAACTGATGATGCCAAATACCCAGCACACGACCTTTTCCCGGGCAGCAAGCAATACATACAGGACACCCGAAATGAGGCCTGTCCATTCGAAAAAATCCTGATCGAGTGCTGTCCGGATGATTTCTTCCAAAACGCGACTATTCTACAAGGATGAACTTGAACTGGGGGGTGAAAATGGCCGGGTAACCCGTTTCCGGGTCATTTTCGCGCAGGATCACATCTACATCGACTGTTTCGCTTTTCTCTTTTTCAGTACTGTCAAAAACGGCCCTGATCTGACCGGCCTCCCCGGGACTGAATACTTTCGCAACAGGCCAGTCTACCGTGGTACAGTTGCAGGAACTGACAATCTCGATCATAAAATCCATCGTACCGGTATTCTTGAAGTGGAACACCATCTCGCGGACGTCGCCCCGCCTGACTTCCCCCAAATCGATCAGGCTTGGCTCAAAGGTCATCTCCAGTTGCTGCGGTTGTGGCGGCTGCTGTTGCTGAGAGATGCCGGGGTTATTCCCTAATTTTTTTTTTGCGTATTGCCCCCCTGGAGTTCCTTCTTGATCTGGATAGAGGTCGGGCCTGCAATGATCTTGAACTCCGTCCGCCTGTTCAGCCGGTGCTCTTCATCGGTACAATCCATCCCGTTGATGCAATGGTTCAGGATCTGCTGTTCGCCGTATCCGACCGCTTCGATGCGATCCCGGTCGATGCCCCTTGAGGTCAGCCAGTTCTTTGCTGATTGTGCCCTGCGCAGCGACAGCCTGTCATTGTAATCATCATCGCCCCTGGCATCCGTATGGGAGGACAGTTCAATAACCATGTCCGGATAGGTATTCATGAGCTCCAGGAGGTAACTGAGATCCTCTGCAGCGTCAGGCAGGATCTTGTCATCGTCATAGTCATAGTAGATCTTGTTCAGGCGGATTGGTTCGTTGATCATCACGATCTCGACATCGTCGCGCGTCGTATCCGGAATCCTCTCGAGCGGGATCAATCGCTTGACAGTAAACTGGTCGACGATCCCGGTAGTATTGAACTCAATCTCACCGGGATAATAACCATCGAGTTCTGCGATGACCTTGTACGCCTTGTCGCTGTCCAGCAGAAACTGGAAGATGGACGTTTCATCACTTTGTTTGGTTTTCGCTTTTCCGGGCTTGTTGTTTTCGATCTCGAAGAGCGTCACGGTGGCACCCGTCAGCGGGGTCTGCCCTTCCACCACCTGTGCCAGCAGATCGATGACGATCTCCCTGAGTTCGAATTCGAAGATCTCGTCGCAACATGTCTTGCTCTTCACAGAGCGGGATCCGTCAGCAGGGCGGTTGGATACAATGAAACCGCGTGTCCCGGCTGTATTGATGGAAAACGAAAGGTCGTCAAAACTTGAATTGTATCCGGCTCCCATATTCTGGGCCTCATCAAATGCTTCGCCGTCCCAATCAGAATAATAGATATCAATTCCGCCGAGAGAAGGCCTGCCGTCCGTGCTGAAGTAAAGCCTGTTGTTCTGGAAAAAAGGCGTGATCTCATCACCCGGGGAATTGATCTTCGGCCCCAGATTTACGGGCAGGGAATAATCATCCCCCCCTTCCCTTGTGGCATAATACAGGTCAAAACCGCCAAAGCCGCCTTCCATATCGGAAGAAAAGAATACAACTTCCTTTCCAAACAACTGTCCTGCAGCAGGATTCTTGTTTATATAGTCCCCGTTTACATTCCGGATCTCGTTTGGGGCACTCCAGCTGTTGCCGTTGCGGTCACTTGCATAGATCCTGGATTCAATGATGTCATTGAGCTCCATCAGCGCACGCGTGAAATACATGCGTGACCCATCCGGTGTAAATCCAGGGCCACTGGTGTGATAACCTTCCCTGTTGATGGCTTTGGGCAGTGCTTTTGCCCGGTCCCAGTCGCCTTCATCATCCATGCTGGTGGAATAGATCTTGGAAAAATAATCCCCTTCCTTGCCATTCAGAACGATCAGTTCCCTGGTCTTGATCGAGGAAAAGTAGAGGTCACCCTCAGGCGTCATTTGCGGGGAGTTTTCACTGTAGGATGAATTGATGCTCCGGCCGATGTTTTCAACGACGAGTTCGATAGGCGCTTCCTCCTTGATGGCAAGCTGTATCCCGGCCACTTCGTTATCAGCCAGGGCCAGAAGACTATCATTTTCAGTGATATTGGCCAGGTAATTGAATCCGTCTATCGCTTCCTGGTATTTGCCATTGATCTTGAGGATCCGGGCATATTCGAATACCGCTTCCGGGTATCGGTTCATTTCATCCTTTTCCACGACCCGCCCATACCATCTTTCAGCACGTTTGAAATCACGCAACAGAAGGTGCAGCTGTGCAATCTGGTGGGCGAGCGCAAGATCCCTGACCTCGGAATAGGCTTCTTCATACAGCGTCAGGGCGTTGTACCAGTCCCCGATTTCGAGCCGCTCGTCGGCTACCTCCAGTTTCATTTCAACAGGAACCTCGTCGACAGGCTGGGCGAGCGCAAGATGCGCCATGATAAAGGCTGCTGAGATGCACAGAAAAGATCTTCTCATTTTCAAACTCATTTCTTCTCGGTTACTGTTTATCACGATCAAAGTCTCGGGCAGAATATGACCGGATCCGGGTTTGGACGTTTATATACCTTGCCGATATAAATGGCCGAGATCTCAAGGCCACCGAATCCACCGGAGGCTTTTGTCAGGCCGGAAACATTGATATCATACGCGAGGACAACCTTCAAGGCATCTTTCTGCAGACCGGCCATCAGGGACATCGCATCAAGCGGACCCCCATAACGGGCTCCCGCCCCCACGATCAGTGATGTTTTCTTTTCGGCATTGAGCAAATACTGGCCTTCGACCTGAGCCTCGATTTCGATTTCCGGAGGACCAAAGATCACCTGGGCCTGAAGACTGGGCGAAACCCGCAGCCTGTCGCTGGCAAGAAAGGATATGCCAGCCTGGAAAACAGCTTTGGGATCCAGGCGGTAACTGCTCGCCCGCTGGACGGGACCAATCACTGACGAATCCTGCTGTCCCTGGATCACGGAAAAGTCCGTCCTGCCGATCCGGTTGACGGCAACCCCGATATGGAAATTGTCCGTCTCATTGTAACGGGATGTGAATTTAAGCCCGCCTGCATAATCGGTATAAGAACTTTCGGGACCGTCCGGGTTTTCCTGGAGGAATGCCGCGTACTCCCGTGGATCATTGAATGCATCAGCGGTCAGGTTCCGGTAACGCTTTGATGTCCCACCGGTCTGGAAGCCAATGCTCAGTGTACTTTGATTATTCCTTCCAAGGCCGAGGTGGTAAGCCCCGCTCAATTTGATTGTCTGCCAGGTTTGTGCGACGGTGCCGGACCGGTCCATAAAAAACATGACGCCAACACCGACCCAGTCCTGTTCGCGAAAGCCCCTGATGATCGGCACGTCGGCTGAAAATGAAAGGGACTTGTACGCATTCGAAAAAACGGACCTGTACTGGTCACGGTAGATCCCGGCAATGCGGTAGCTGCCGTAAAACCCGCCAGTCTGTGCCGGATTGAAGACCAGTGGGGTCTGGTTGTATAGCGTAAAGTGTGCATCCTGCCCTGCCAATCCCGTTGAAAAAAGCATTCCCAGACCAAAAAGGCAGAACGTCAGGTATTGTCTCATTTTTTTCATGCAACATTTTCTATTTCCAGAATGACACGCATCCGCACTGGATAGGAACCCGCAATTTATAAATAATATCGGTCGATAAAATAATGCATTAGAGGGAATATTTAACAATTTTACGACATATGATCTCCATTGTGCCTGACCAGCCAGTGATCAAACCTTCCATGCATGGTATCTGCCCGATCCATGACTTCTGCATATTTTTTCCAGGTTCAGCTTATTCCGCAGGGAGGATTTTCCCTGCCGCTTCACCAAACCCGACACGAATGTGGCCGCTTTGTGCATAACCGCGCAATGTGACCGTATCCCCGTCCAGAATGAATTTGCGGTTGGTTCCATCAGCCATCTGGACGGGCTTTGTGCCCCGCCACGAAAGTTCCAGCATGGACCCGTATGAATCAGGTGTCGGGCCACTGATCGTCCCGGAGGCATAGAGGTCCCCCACATTGACATTGCAGCCGTTTACCGTGTGGTGTGCCAATTGTTGGGCCATGCTCCAGTACATGTATTTGAAGTTTGACCTGCATACAGTCGTCTCCTCGCCGCCCTCCGGACGGATCCCCACTTCAAGGTGGATATCATAATTCTTTTTTCCCGGGGATTTCAGGTAGGGCAACACTTCAGGCTCCTGTTCGGGCCCCTCTACCCTGAAAGGGTCAAGGGCTTCCAGGGGGACGATCCAGGGTGCCATGGTGGAAGCAAAGTTCTTCCCCAGGAAAGGGCCCAGGGGAACATATTCCCATTTCTGGATATCCCGGGCGGACCAGTCATTAAACAGGGCCAGCCCGAAAATGTAGTCTTCAGCCTCTTCGATCGGGATTGGTTTTCCCAGCTCCGATGATTTGCCAATGACAAATCCCATTTCGAGCTCAAAGTCCAGCAATCGGGATGGCCCGAAGTGGGGTGCCTCAGCCCCCTGTGCGATCATCTGCCCGTGGGGCCTTTTGACAGGGGTCCCGGAAACCACGATGGACGAGGCCCTGCCGTGATAGCCAACTGGCAGGTGCAGCCAGTTGGGCAGCAATGCGTTATCCGGATCGCGGAACATCGTCCCCACATTGGTTGCATGTTCACGACTCGAATAAAAATCCGTGTAATCCCGGATATCGACCGGCAGCAGCATTTGAACCTCCGTGGCCGGGACAAGGGCATTCCGGAGTTTCTCCCTGGCCTCCTGTCCTGTTGATACTGAAAGCAGGCGCTGCAGACGGGCACGCAGTCCATTGGTCACCCTTTTGCCTGAGGCGATCAACGGATTCAGGTAACGCCCTGTGAGGGTTTCCCTCCGTACACTGGTCCCATCGAGGAAGCCTTCATCATACAGCCTGACCAGGTCGATCACAAATGGACCGATCGCCGAACATGCGATCGGGAGTCCTCCTTCCCTTGCACAGATACCGTAAGGAAAATGATACATTGAAAAACCTGAATCCGGTGGAATGTCCAGCCAGGACTCCACCTCATATTGGAAATTCTCCATCTGTTTTGATTTAAATGCTGTTTCAGGCGATGGCGCTCACCACCTTTTTGGTCGTTTCGGCATCGCCCATCGTGTAATAATGCAAGCAGGGCACCCCACGGTCAAGCAACTCCCTGGATTGCTGGATGCACCATTCAATACCTGCCTGGCGCACTGCATCATCGGATTGTGCCTGATTGACCGATTTGACCAGGTCATCAGGCATGTTGACAAAAAACCTGCGCGGAATAGAATTCAGCTGGTACCGCCGCGTCAGTGGCTTTAAACCCGGAATAATCGGAACGTGAATCCCGGCCGCCCTGCACTTTTGCTCGAATTCAAAAAACTTTTCGTTGTCGAAAAACATCTGGGTGACGATATACTCACCACCTGCGTTGATCTTTTCCTTCAGGTACTGAATATCCATTTCCATGTTCGGGGCCTCAAAATGTTTTTCGGGATAACCTGCAATACCAATGCAGAAATCCGTCTTGCTCCCGTTCTCAATATTGGAATCCAGGTACACCCCCCGGTTCATCGAGTGAATCTGCTTCACCAGATCAACAGCGTAGTGATGACCGCCCTGTTCGGGCTTGAACTTGGTTTCAAACTGCATCGCGTCCCCGCGCAAGGCAAGGACATTCTTGATATTCAGGAAGTTCAGGTCGATCAGGGCATTTTCCGTTTCTTCCCTGGAGAATCCGCCACAGATCAGGTGGGGGACGGCTTCGATCTTGTAGTGATGCATGATCGCGGCGCAAATACCTACCGTACCCGGCCGTTTCCTTATTGCGGTTTTTTCATAGTACCCTGATTCCTTTTTCTGGTAAATGAACTCCTCCCGGTGATAGGTCACATCGATAAACGGGGGATTGAACTCCATCAAAGGGTCCAGCAATTTGAAGATGTCATTCATGCTCCCACCTTTCAGCGGGGGCAGAATCTCAAAGGAGACAATGGTTTCTCCCGGAGACCTTTTAAGATAATCGATCACTTTCATCTTCGTGTGCTGCTTGAATGAGCGCCAAAATTACAAAAACAGCAATAAAAAAGCCCCGGCGCTTTTGCCGGGGCAACAGGATTAATGAGTAGAGACTCAATGAATTTTATATCATCTCAACGGCTGGAATACCATTTTCTTCGTGAGCAAATGGCCTCCTCCAACCTGTAGTGTGTAGTAGTATACGCCGCTTCCGCGCAGGTCATCTGCCGTCACTTCGATCTGGTGCAGACCCGCATCCATCTCCTGGCGGACCTGGTGGACAAGCTGCCCTGCCATATTGAACACCGTCAGTGCGACTTCGGCCCTTTCAGGGATCTCAAACCCGATCATTGTCGTTTTGTCAAACGGGTTTGGCTGGTTCTGGAACAATGCAATTTCAGCTTCCGGCTGCCCCTGACCTGAGGTGCGCGCATTCAACGCGATGTCCAGAATCTGTTCGCTGCCGTCATAGGCTTCCGCTTCGGTAATTTCTGAACTGATCCTGATCATTTGACCTAGTTCACCATCTTCACCTGCGACCATCCGGATGGAGAAAAGGATATCCCCTTCCTCCAGGAATGCCGCCTCCACATCCGTCCAGCTGAAGGTGAGCTTGTCACCGACAAGGGCGAAATTCACTTCACTTACCGGAAGGGCGCCAGGTTCAATCCCCGCGAACAGCGAAGAAGGACTTTCCAGGGTGAACTGGATCCCGCTCAGGTCCAGCGTTTGCTCACAACGCACAGGGATCAGGACTTCCTGTCCGCTGCTGACAACTTTGTTATCGAATGCCAGGTGAAGCACATCATAGGCGTTCCTGACCACAACCTGTTGCGCATTGGCCACAACTGTATTGTTCAGGTCGCCGATCTTCACACCGACGAAGTCTTCCTGGACCATTTGGACGGAGTCCAGTCCCAGGACAACGGATTCGTCGAATGGCCAGGGTGCATATGGATCCGTAAACTCGAATGATTTTGGTACAAACCTCCAGGACTTGTTGTCCGGGAACTCCGTGTACACCCCGAGGATCAGTTTGCGCAACTCGATCATATCCACTGCGCTGATCGCACCATTGTTGTTGATATCCGCTGCAATCATATCGTATGGATCCACAATCGGCTCCGTAGAGAGCAGGTGCTTCTGGATACGGATCAGGTCAAGCGAAGACACACCGTTTTTCGGATTGTCATTCCTTTCCACGCTTACTTCATACCCATTGCCTTCCGGTACAGACGGGAATGCATAGTACCCGTTTTCTGCTGTAACAACCTGGTTAAAATAGCTGTTTGGGTGCGAGAGCACAACAGATGCGTTCCCCACCATGATATTCGGCTCACTGGTCGACACATTGCCAAACAATCCACCGTTGGACTGTCCGCAGACGTTGTCATTGTCATGCACCAGGATCATGGTTGAACAATAGTCATGGTTGCCCCAGCTGTCCCAGACATGGATCTTGACCGGGAACTGCGCACCGAAGAACGGGATATTGTCGCATGTCAGTTTCATGCCCGGCTGGTACACCTCGCCGGAGAAGCTGAACAGGAGTTCTTCCTGCGATGTACAATTGTCATAACTGCCGGCATCAAAATCATCTGCCCATATCGTGATTTCCCCATTGCTCGGCATGACAACCGTGCTCAGCCCATTGATACAAACCGGGGAAGGTTGCTTGCAATCCTCCAGCCGCACCAGGTAGGAGCAGGTCGAAATGTTTCCGCAGGCATCCAGCACCGTCCAGAGGACACGGTGTGCATCGGTCTCATCAAACGGGTCATTATACGGAAGGCCACCCTGTGCGATCTCTATGACCGGACTTGATTTCGAATCAAAAGTGATCACAGCCGAACCGTTGAACAAGGCTTGCTGCCGTTCTGGTACCACCTGGATATATTCCGGGCCATTGAAGGGATACACCTTCACATCATATGTGACTGTCCTTGAACACACATCCTCAATGACATGCTCGAGATTGACATGCGCAGCACATGGAGTCGGGTCATCGATGGTTGTCGGCAGATCCTCGATCCGGTCATCTACCGAGCAAAGGACCACCGTCTCATCCGGGCAATCGGTAAAGACTGCCGATGCATCATCCGTAATTTTCACGACCTGGGTATACTCCCAAATCCCTTCATTCGTAATTGAATTGTACTGACACCAGTCGATGACTGTCCAGTGCCTCAGTATCTTCATGCAGGATCCTTCGTCAAGGTAGAATTTCTGCTCCTCCAGATTCGTGGCGATTGTGCCGCAATCCGTATTTTTCAGGATTGGATAGATCGTATCCGGGATACCACAGTGGTCTACTTCAAGGTCAGCTGGCCAGATCACATCATCACCCGGGTCATCCGGATTATCCGGATTGATATAGAACGGATCATAATTGACGATCCAGATGTGCTGCCTGCAGAATGAACTTTTCCCACTCGGATCGACCGCCAGGAAATTCCGCTCAATGAGCCTGATCGCCCCTTCGGGGTGGTTTCCAGGCAGCGTTTCCCCGCTGCAGTCATCATACAAAGAGACAGACAGTGACAGGTTCATATTGCAATTATCCGTAGCAAAACCGTCAATACCCCATGTATGTGGTTGTGCATATTCCGGATTGCCGGGATCATTGATGATGATCGCTTGCCTGTCAGATTCATCCTGGTAGAATCCGTCCACAACGGTTCCGAAAGTCCGGTCGGTGAGTTCATCAAGGTTGTTTTCATCAAACCAATACTGGCAGCTCACCTCAATGTCCGGAGGACAGGTCACCTTGGGCGCAATCTTGTCCTGGACCGTTACTTCGACCATACAATAATTGACATTACCTGCCTCATCGGTTACTTCAAGCTGGACCATCACCGGCTCGCCTGAGGCAACATCACAACATGAGAAAGGTACATACTGGTCAAACAAAGTGCCTTTGTCGTAGCCGTTCACCACACCGTCAGGTTGATGGGAATGATTGTTGTCCGTCCAGTCGAAATCGATACATGAATCCATCCGGCGCACCCGGAAAGCCACATCCGAGCAGGCGTCAAAACTCCCATCATCAAATACGATCGCCGGGGACACAGATACTCCCTGACGGTCTTCATTGGAGATGGCGACCACCGTATGCTGGTCACAATAGGCGACTGGCGGCACATTGTCCACGATCTCCAAGACAAAGTCGCAGAGGGTGATATTCCCGCAGGCATCAGTAGCCTGCCACTGAAAGTGATATGTTCCGATTTCCAATCCCTCAATCGTCCATACACCGTTCACATCTGTGTACGTCTCAACCGAGTTTCGCAAAACAAATGTGATGGAGTCCGACATGCACGCATCTGTTGCCGCAGGCGGAACAAGATTTACGGTACTGGTGCATTCAGCAGGATCCAGTGGCACTTGTATGGTATCAGGGCATGCAAGCACAGGTCCCTGTGTATCATCGATATTGATTATCTGGACATGCTCGATCAGGTTGTCCGGGTTGCACCAGTCAACGACCTTCCACGTCCGCTTGATCGCATAGGTGCCGCCGCATCCGTTGATGATCTTGTCCGTTTTTCCATAAAAGAACTGGTCACAAAAATCACCGGTCGGCTCTCCTGTACAAGCCGGGTCCGTTGTACCATCAGGGAGGATGCATGGATCGTTGCATTCAAGTACGGTATCTGCCGGCAGGACGATGTCCTCAAACAGGCCGCGCTGCAAGTACAATGTCTGCACGCAACCGGCCGTATTGCCGGAAGCATCGGTAGCCGTCCATGTTCGTGTGATGATGCGGATATAATCTCCTTCACACATGAACACCTCGGATTCATCTTCATATTCCAGGACCGATGCCTGGCAATTGTCATTGCCCGTCACAGCATAACGGCCATCCGGAAGGGGCGAAACGATCGCGCCTCCTGGTACCGGGAACGCATCCACCGCTGCAGGGTCCGTGCTTTCCGAACAGGAAATTGTCACGTCCTGGCATTCCAGCACTGGTGGCAGCTTGTCCTCAAGGAAGATTTCAGTACAACAGAAATTGTTCGTCATGGTATCCTCGATACAGACCTGGAATGTTTCACCGATCTGGGGAGCTCCCTGCAGAATTCCGTCAATGATGATCACTGAAGGATCCTCGGAATAGATCCTGTACTGGTCATAACAGCCATAGGAGTCTCCCTCCAGGATAATATCCGGTGTCAGCGTTGCTTCACATGATTCATTCACGGATACATTGACCAGGTCGTTGCAGACCAGGAACTGGCCTGCCGCGTAGGGTTCGACTTCGATCGTGATCGAGCATGAGACACTGGCACCCAGGGCATCCGTAGCTTCATACGTCAGGATCGTCTGTCCCATTGGGAAATAATCTCCTGAGGTCAGCTGTGTGTCATCAGTTTGTACGAGTTCAGGATCAGGCCCGCAAGGTGAAACGGCGGTAACGGTATAATCCACGATTTCGGAGCACTCTCCCGGATCCAGTTGAACAAAGATCTGCGATGGGCATGAAAGCACAACCTGTGGATCAGCAACAACCGCCTCTGTCTGGAGGACTGTTTCATTTCCAAAGTCATCCGTTGCCGTCACGGTGATCGTCTGTGTATTTGTCGTGATAAAGTCTTCGCAGGTTAAAACCGCCGGCTCGATGGAGAATGAAATTTCCGGTGTACAATTATCCTGCGACATCAACACGACATCATCCGGGCTGACCGTAAATGAAGGCTGCTGCTTGAAATCAACAGTCATGGGTTTCAGCGTCATCTCCGGTGCTGACTCGTCGGTCAACTGGATGTATTGGGTATCCCTTGTTACATGCTGGCAGTAATCCGCCACATACCATTCACGCATATGCATGAAACCATTCTCTTTTGCGGCAAACTGTACATCGGTGTAATAAACCGTATCGATGAGGAGTCCAGCCACACCACCGGGCAGTTCCGGCTCTCCTAAACGTGACATATCAAATACATCATCTTCGCACGGGATCTCAAGGTCGGCCGGGAATGTCGGTGCCGGCGCATTGTATTGTGCTACGCTGATATACTGGATACACGTTCCAATATTCCCGCAAGGATCATTGACGTACCATTTCCTTGAAATCGTCGGGCTTCCGGCGCAGTCAGTCAGGTTGAAAATATCATCTTCATAACGGATCTCGACGCTTTCGACAGGTGCACAGTTATCCACGAGGACCTGCACTTCGCCCAGTTTGTCAAAATCGTAAATATCCGCATCAGGGCCCACGGAAATATTCAACGGGCAGTAAAAGAGTGGAGCCAGTGTATCGATCAGGGTGATCTCCTGGATGGCGGTATCGATATTTCCGCACCCATCCATGGCAATCCACATTCTTCTTTTCAAACCAGTGCCATTGCATGCCGTCAGGCCATCGTCGATATCCTCATAGAAAAGGAACACGTCTTCTGCATCGCTGCAATTATCTACAGCAGTGGCCTGGCCCAGTACGCCAAGGTCGTCCGCAAGTTCACAACTTACAGTCACTGGTGCCGGGATCTCGATGACCGGAGGTTTGTTGTCCACGACCTCGATCACCTGGTTACAGGATGACATGTTTCCGCACTCGTCAAAAGCTATCCAATTGCGATACAGCGTACCGGAACCGTTACACCCTGTCAATCCTGTTGCATTGTCAAAGTACAGGATCTGGATCTCCGCTGCTGCACTGCAATTGTCTGTAACGGCAGGCGGTTTTACTGCTGATGTATCCTGTGATGTACCACATTCAATTTCAACCGGATCTTGACAGGCGATTACCGGAGGGATGTCGTCTACAACCGCGATCTGCTGGACGCAGGTCGAAACATTTCCACACGCATCCTCAACCGTCCATGTACGCACGATACTTCCCGATCCGTTGCACCCGACTAGGCCCTGTTCAGCATCGTCATATTGGATGAGGAGTGATTCGAATGGTGTACAATTGTCTGCGACGATGATATTTCCGGTATTTGATGGATCAAGTGCCGTGCCACAACCTACCTGCGCATTCTCCGGGCAAGTCAGGTCAGGTCCGTTTGTATCTACGATTGTCATCGTCTGTACGCAGCTTGCCGCATTTCCACACAGGTCAATCGCAGTCCATGTCCTGTATTTATTGCCGGTTCCGTTGCAACCGGTCAAACCGCTGTCATCATCCGAGAAGGTCAGGGATATCACGTCCCCGGGGGAACAGTTATCACTCACAAGGGCAAAACCGATTTCTTCAGGTGACAGATCCTCGGCACAATCAAATGTCAGTGATGCCGGGCACTGGATTTCAGGTGCCGTCTCGTCGCGCACCTGGATCGTTTGTGTGCAGTTCGCCTCATTTCCGCACGCATCGGTTGCCGACCATGTACGCACGAGGATTCCTGTCCCGTTGCATCCGGGCAGTGTTCCGGTATTGTCCTCATGGACGATTGCGATCATTTGTGCCGGTGTGCAATCATCTACTGCTGTTGCTGTGCCCAAAGCCGCAGTTGAAAGATCGTCTTCACAAGAGACGATTGCATCAGCTGGGCATGAGATTTCCGGGGCATTCGCATCCGAAACCGTAATGGTCTGCGTACATGAGCTCAGATTGCCACAGGCATCCAGGACAGTCCAGTTGCGCAGGATCTCTCCTGTTCCCATGCAATCTGTCAATCCGGCAAGATTATCCGCATAATGGATTTCAAGATCCTGTGCGGGCGTGCACTCATCTGTACCTGCCGGGTAACCCAGGGCATCAGGGCTGGTGCTGTCGTTGCATCCGACTGTGGCAGGCTCAGGACATTCAATCACCGGTTTTGTTTCATCCACCACATGAATGATCTGAGTACAACTGATGCTATTACCGCAGAGATCTGCGGAGGTCCAGGTTCTGAGCAGGGTCCCGGTTCCGTTACATCCCGTGAGGTTATCCGTATCCACAAAACTGATCTGAATCTCTGACTCAGGGGTGCAATTATCAGATGCAGTGGACCATCCCGTGAATTCAGGCGAAGTGTCGTCTGTACATGTAATCGTGACCTCTGCTGCACAAGATATTTCCGGCTGGACATCGTCAACGAGCATCAGGTTCTGAACACATGAAGAGCTATTTCCACATGCATCTAAAACCAGCCAGGTCCTTTGCATTACACCTGTGCCATTACATCCGTTCGCATTTGAAATGTCATGTGAATAAGACAACTGGAGATCCGCCTCAGGTGTACAATTGTCTGCAATGACCGGTGTACCCACTTCTGAAGGATCAAGGGAGGCAGAACAGCTCACAACAATGTCCTCAGGACATGCTATTGATGGCGCACTTTCATCTGTGACATGGATAACCTGAGTGCAATGGGTAGCGTTGCCGCATGCATCTGACACATTCCAGGTCCTTTGGAATGTACCTGTACCATTGCAACCAGTCAGCATGCCGGGTTCATCGACATAACTAATATCGAGGGCTGCACCGGCTGTACAATTATCCGTAACAAAAACTTCTCCGGTTACAGCCGGGTCAGTGCCCAGGCTGCAATCCACCGTGATCGTGGACGGGCATTCAATCACTGGAACACTGTTGTCTGTAATGGAGATTGTCTGGATACAGTCAATGCTGTTTCCGCATCCGTCAGTAGCGGTCCAGGTACGGGTGAGTATGCCCGTACCGTTACATCCGTTCAACGCATCGACCTGGTCCTCAAAGTCGACCAGGACAATCCCGCAATCATCTTCGGCAGCAGCCGTTCCTGTTGCTGAGGGAAGGGAGGAATCTGCACAACTGATCTCGAGGTCAGCAGGGCATTCGATGGCAGGGGCAGCCTCGTCCACAACTGTAATCACCTGGGTACACATACTCATATTGCCACAGGCATCGCTGGCTGCCCAGCTCCGGATCACAATGCCCGTCCCGTTGCACCCGGTCAGCCCGAGGAGGTTATCACTATAATCAATCTGTAAATCCGCCACCGGAGTGCAATTATCCGAGGCGGTTGCCGGGCCGATTTCAGCCGGATCTATCGATCCTGTGCAATTCACCTGCAGGTCCGGGGGACAGACAATATCCGGGAGGACATCATCTGAAATGAGAATGGTCTGGGCGCAGTTCGCCTGGTTGCCACAGGCATCCGCCACCTGCCAGAGGCGTAAAAAACTGCCGGTGCCATTGCAACCCTGCAGGTTTTGCAGGTTATCATGATAGGTCACAGCCAGTTCACTTTCGTCTGCACAATTATCAGAGACAAAGGGCATGCCCAGGCTTGCCGGGCTTGTATCCTGTTCGCATGAGATGATGGATGTAGACGGGCACATGATCGTGGGTGCCGTGACATCCTCAATCGTGATGACCTGGACACAGGTCACAGACTCACCACAGGCATCCGTGGCTGTCCAGGTACGGACAAGGCTGCCGGTATTACTGCACGAGGTCAACTGAGCGGTATTGTCTTCATAGCTGATCACCACGTCCTCAGATACCTGACATGTCGTAAATCCGGCAGCTTCTCCAGCGATATCCGGAAGGGGGTCGACATCGCATGAAATGGTTACCGGAGGCGGGCAATTGACCGTCACGGCCAGCATGCTTTCACTGCTGGTGCCGGAAGCCATGTCCCAATCATGTCCTGCCATTCCGGACGCTCCAATGACCTGTACCGCCAGCAGGCAACCCACAGCCACCCATTTCAAGTTTCCTATTGTACAAAGATTGAGTCTCATGATACTAGATATTAGCCTACAATTTTCAACCTGGGGATCACATATCCCCAGATCATCGCATATATAAAATCCTGTCAGCTAACATTTAGCAAATCATATGCCAAAAAGGTATAATATGTTGAAAGCAGCAGTACGATACCTCCAAAATGCTGATTATCAACACATTATAAAATTTGTTAATATTTTATGGGAAAAAAGTGGGTGGCCTGAAGGCAGGATTTTTACTTCTTTTTCTTGAAATCGCCCCTTTTCCAGGCCTGGATGAACCGTTGCCAGGCAAAGACATCCAGCACCTTGATCGGTTTGATCTGGCCGGCATAGACATAGCTGTCTGCCTGCTGCCTGAGGTAAAGCCCGACATTTTCAACACCATCCGAGGGCAGGTATTCACGCAACTGGGCAAGCGCTTTCTCGGAAAGGTTCTCCACGGCGTTTTCTTCAAGTACATCCGTCACATCCATTGCCAGGAATTCGATATTGAAGTGCTCCCTGGATGGCCATGGGTACACGACTGTCTCTGGCAGCAGAATATTGTCCCTGGAGAGGATCTGGTAGATCGTGTAGCGCGTCCTGTTCAGGCTGTCGGGGACCGTGTATTCCACGGTTTTGAATCCGACGGTGGAAAAAACGACGATTTCCCCTTTCCGGACGACAAGTGAAAAGAAGCCGTCATTCCCGGAGAAGGTTCCCCTGGTGGTTCCTTTTACATAGATATTGACATATGGCAATGGAACGACCTCGCCTTCTTCTTCAGTAACCACAACCCCGGAAAGCTGGATGGCTTTGAGTGAATCGGGTATCGACTTTTTCTGGGCGTTCAACAGTGTCTGGCCCACCATGACGAAAAGGGCAATCAGAAAAAGCTTCTGAAAAATGGCGTATCTGGAATGTTTTGCGTGCGTCATGGAGCAGAATTACCTGTGGCTGTCAAAAATAAGAATAATCCGGATGTACCTCATATAACGGTCTTTCCCGGCGGCACCGAAAGGAAGCCTTGTCCATTTAACAAAGCTTTAACGTTCAGGTTCAGTTCCCTAAAAAGACCAGATCCCCAGGGCGTGGTTCAGGACCTCCTCCATCCGATCCACATAGACGAATTTCAATCCTTCGAGGTAGGCCGAGTCAATTTCCCTGACATGTTTTTCATTCTCCGCACTGAGCAGGATCTCTTTCATACCAGCCCTTTTAGCTGCGAGAACCTTTTCCTTGATCCCCCCGACCGGGAGCACCTTCCCGCGGAGTGTAATTTCCCCGGTCATGGCCAGGAAGGGTTTGATCGGTTTTTTCCTGAATGCCGAAGCAATGGATGTAAGCATGGTAATGCCCGCAGACGGGCCGTCTTTTGGAATGGCCCCCTCAGGCACGTGGATATGGATATCCATCTGCCCAAAAACTGAAGATTCAATGCCGATCTTGTCACAATTGGCCTTGATAAAACTCAACGCAGTCGAGGCGGATTCCTTCATGACATCACCCAGGTTACCTGTCAGGGTCAGTTTTCCTTTCCCTTCACTCAGGCTTGTCTCGATAAACAGTATGTCCCCACCGACCCTCGTCCATGCCAGGCCAACGGCGACACCTGGCCCCTGGCTTTCTGTATACAGCTCTTTTGAGAACCGGGTTGGACCCAGGATCTCCTGGAGTTCCTCGGCGCGCACAGTAGGGCTGTGCGGCTCATCCATGGCGACCATCTTGGCATAGTGGCGCATCACCGATGCAATCTGCCTGTCAAGCGCACGCACACCGGATTCTTTGGTATAGCTTTCTATGATCGCCCGAATGGTCTCTGCAGGCAGACGCACATCTTTCCCGGTGACCCCATGCTCCTTCCTTTGCTTCGGGATCAGGTGATGCTTCGCAATCTCGATTTTCTCCTCGGTCGAATACCCGCTGATCTCAATGATCTCCATCCTGTCCAGCAACGCGGGCTGAATTGAGCTCAGGGAGTTTGCAGTAGCGATAAACAGTACCTTGGAAAGGTCATATTCCAGCTCCAGGTAGTTGTCATGAAAGGTCGTATTCTGTTCCGGATCAAGCACTTCAAGCAATGCAGAGGAAGGATCCCCCCGGAAATCCTTGCCGACCTTGTCAACCTCATCGAGGATGAATACCGGGTTGGCAGATTTTGCCTTCTTCAGGCCCTGGATGATCCTGCCGGGCATGGCACCGATGTATGTCCGCCTGTGTCCACGGATCTCGGATTCGTCGTGCAGCCCGCCCAAAGACATCCGCACGAATTTCCTTTTCAGGGCATTGGCAATCGATTTCCCCAGGGAAGTCTTTCCAACGCCGGGAGGGCCCACGAGACAAAGGATCGGGGCCTTCATGTCCCCTTTCAGCTTGAGTACAGCAAGATGCTCCAGGATCCGCTTTTTGACATCCACAAGGCCGAAATGGTCTTTGTCCAGGACCTTTTTGACATCCTGCAGGTTGAAATTGTCTTTCGTGTATTCGTTCCATGGCAGGTCAAGAAGCAATTCCAGGTAATTAAGTGTTACGGAATACTCCGCAACCTGCGGATTGATCCGCCTTGCCTTCCCCAATTCCTTTTCAAAGACTTCAGCGACACTTTCATCCCATTTCTTCTTCCTGGCCCGTTGTTCAAGTTCGGCAAGCTCCTCCTCGTGCGGGCTCTGGCCCAATTCCTCCTGGATCATTTTCAATTGCTGATTCAGGAAATAGTCACGCTGCTGCTTCTCGATATCACCGCGCACCTTGTTCTCGATCTGGTTCTTCAGCTCGAGGATCTGCATTTCATTATGCATGAATTCGTGCACCCGCTTTGCCATTTTCACCGTATCGCGGTATTCAAGCAGCTCCTGCTTTTTTTCCACATCAATGCCAAGGTTTGAAGCCACAAAACTCAGCAGGAAGCCATCGTTCTTGATGTTTTTGATCATCACCACAGCTTCGGTCGGGATATTCGGCGACATCCGGATGATCTTCTCGGACAATTCCCTGATGGAGGAAACCAACGCCTCAAATTCGAGATTATCCGTCACATTCTGGAATGGCATCTTCTCGAGCCTTGCTTCGAGGTAGGGATCTTCCGATGTTGGTTCCATGACCTCATACCTGCCCCTGCCTTGCAAAATAGCAGTAATCGAGCCGTCAGGCATTTTGAGCAGTTTGAGGATTTTCGCTACCGTTCCGATCCGGAACAGGTCTTCAAAACCGGGATCCTCCAGGGAATCGTCTTTCTGTGAAAGCACTGCCACGAGTTTGTCTCCGCGGTGAGCTTTCCTGACGGCTCGAATGGATTTCTCCCGCCCGACCGTGATCGGAATCACAATGCCGGGAAACATGACCGTGTTTTTCAGCGCCAGGACGGGCAGTATCTCTGGAAATTCTTCATGCTCCGTTGGCTCTTCATCATCACTTACCGAAATAATCGGCATGTATTCCCCTTCGTCTATATTCTCTGGATTAAAACTGAATTCTTCAAACATATCCCATTGTTTCTTTAGTCCTGCCAGATTGACAGAATCCCCCCGTTTTCAGGGTGTTTGCATAGGGTCAATTACCATGCCATTGGACCCAGGAAGATCCTTCGGGTGCTCATGACCAGAAATTTGAGAAAATACACGTCAAAAAGTCAGTCAGGCAAGCGCGGGGTCGCCCATATCCGCACGTGCCTTCTCCGGCTGTTCGCTCCCTGGCTGATTCCCCTCATCCAGCTCGTCTAGTTCGATCTTCAGGTTGTCGATAATGAAATCCTGCCTGCTGGGGGTGTTCTTGCCCATAAAATACTCCAGGATGTCATCCACATTCGTATCATCATTCATGATCACTTTTTCGAGCCTGATGTCTGCGCCGATAAATCCGCCAAACTCTTCCGGGGAGATCTCCCCAAGCCCTTTAAACCTTGTAATCTCGGGCTTTCCTTTCAGTTTTTGGATTGCTTCCTGTTTTTCACGCTCCGAGTAGCAATAGAATGTCTGTTTCTTGTCGCGCACCCTGAAGAGGGGTGTATCCAGGATATAAAGATGGCCCTCCCGGACGAGGTCGGGGAAGAACTGGAGGAAGAAAGTCAACAGCAATAACCTGATGTGCATCCCATCCACATCCGCGTCCGTGGCGATCACCACCCTGTTAAACCGAAGGTTTTCCAGACCGTCCTCAATGTCGAGCGCATGCTGCAGGAGATTGAGCTCCTCATTTTGGTAAACCACCTTTTTTGTCATCCCGTAACAGTTTAATGGTTTCCCGCGCAAACTGAAGACTGCCTGTGTCTGGACATCCCGGGCCTTGGTAATCGATCCACTTGCACTATCCCCCTCTGTGATGAAGATCGTCGTCTGTTTTTTCACATCCTCTTCCGCCCTGGAATCATTGAGGTGTACCCTGCAGTCACGGAGTTTCTTGTTCCTCAGGTTTGCCGACCTGGCCCGCTGGTTGGCCAGTTTCTTTATGCCGGCAATTTCCTTTCGCTCACGTTCGGATTGCTGAATGCGCTTGAGGAGTGCTTTCGCCACTTCAGGTTCCCGGTGCAGGTAATTATCCAGCTCCTTTGAAACGAAGTCATTGACAAATGTACGCAGCGTCGGCCCGTCAGGCCCAATATTCACAGAGCCAAGCTTCGTCTTGGTTTGCGATTCGAAAACAGGCTCTTCCACGCGCACGCTGATCGCTGCAATAATGCTGGTCCGGATGTCGCGGGCATCAAAACTCTTGTTGTAGAAGTCACGTATCGTTTTGACCACAGATTCACGGAATGCAGCAAGGTGTGTTCCACCCTGGGTAGTATTCTGGCCATTGACAAATGAATGATATGTCTCGCCGTAATGCTGCCCGTGGGACATCGCAAACTCGATATCATACCCGCTCAGGTGAATGATCGGGTAACGCAATTTTTCATTCGCTGTTTTCCTTTCCAGGAGGTCCAGCAAGCCGTTCCTGCTCTGAAAGGTTTTGCCGTTGTATTTGATCTTCAGGCCGGCATTGAGATAGCAATAATTCCACAACTGCTGCTCGATAAATTCGCTCTGATACTTGTATGTATCGAAAATCTCCGGATCTGCCGTAAACTCGATCAGTGTCCCGTTTGGCTCGTCTGTCTTCCTTACCTTTTCATCTTTTTGCAATTCTCCCTGCCGGAAGACCGCTGTCTTCATTTTGCCATCCCGGATTGCAGACACCTTGAAATGAATGCTGAGCGCGTTCACTGCTTTCGTACCGACACCGTTCAGGCCAACGGATTTCTTGAATGCCTTGCTGTCATACTTCCCGCCAGTATTGATCCTGGATACGCAATCCACTACTTTCCCGAGGGGGATTCCCCTCCCGTAATCGCGTACCCGGATGGTCCCGTTTTCCTCTACGATCTCAATCACCTTCCCAAAGCCCATAACGAATTCATCGATCGAATTATCGATCACTTCCTTGAGGAGGATGTAAATACCGTCATCCGCGGATGTCCCGTTACCAAGTTTTCCGATATACATGCCGGGACGCATGCGGATATGCTCTTTCCAGTCTAAAGATTTGATTTGATCTTCTGTGTATTGTACCTGCGACATTGTGCTTAAACCTGTGTTTTGAGAAAATGAAAAAGCCTATGCGAACCACCCTGGCGGGCTGAACAAAAATAGTCAATCACATTAAGAAAAAAAATAATTTGAATACGAGAGGCTATTCCTTCTTCGCAGAATCTTTGTGGATCCCCCCGAAGAAAGTAGGGAAACTTGCACTGGCTGACTGCTGGAACCCGAGGTCAGTATTGACCTGTATCCGGTATACCTTGCAAAACGACTTGAAGAAGGCGATCAGTTCTTCAACCGGGACATTCCTGGAGTTTGGTTTCGGATAGAATGAGAGATACTGGATCGTCCCATCCGGTTTGAAGTAGGCATGAAGCCAAAGTTTCAGTCCCTTGATATCATACTCGATCTCATCGGCATAATGCTCCATTTCAACAAGCATGCCGGCCCACTTTTCATACGCAAGCTCCATATCGTTCTGGTATACAGACAACAGGTTTGCCGGATGCTCTGAAGAGATCCGCGCATATTGATCCGCGTATTCACCGATCAGGAATACCCGCGGGACCTCTGCTTTTTTATTGTCCTGGCCCTGTGCGTGAGCGTGCAATGCAAGACCTGTCAATAAAAGAAATGTGATGATATACTGTTGTACCTTCAAGGAGTTGCAATTTTGTCTGTTGATACCGCTTTTTCATTCGAATAAACAGACATTCAATCGATTAAAGTGCCGTACAGGCGTGAAAAATAGGATTTTAATTTAACTTTAACAAATACTTTAACACTCACCGGCTATACTTATTAATTTATTATTTAATATGTAAAATTCTGTCAAACAGAATAAAACCATTCATATAGCAGATTTATGTATATCGATATCGTACTTGTTCTGTTTGCTTTGTATGGCCTCTGGGTAGGATTCAGGAAAGGCTTCATCCGTACACTTTTCTCCCTGATCCTTGTGATTGTAGGCCTGTTGCTCACCCTGAAACTCTCGCCGTGGGTGGTCGTACTGATCCGGGACAACATCGCCATGGACAAGCTGATCTCATTCATCGCAGGTGTGTTGCTGTGTTACCTGGCGATTACGTTCCTCCTGAGATGGGTAGGCAAGAATGTGGACAAAATGCTGCGCAAGGCGAAGCTCAACATCATCAGCAAGCTGCTTGGGGGCATTCTGCTTGGACTACTGATGGTCCTCTCCTACAGTATCATCATCTGGTTTCTTGACCAGACCCAGCTCATCAGCGACCACCAAAGGCTTACATCAAAATCATATGCCTTCCTGATCGATGTGCCGGCCAGGCTCCAGGCATTTCTCCTTGAATTCAAACCTCTTTTCCAGGATTTCTGGGACATGATCGAGGACATCATCAATGACCGTTCTGAATAAACAGAAAATTACACCCTGGCTGGTCTACCCTACTTCCGGATTCAGCAACTTCCACAATTTGTCTTTCAATACAGTGATCCCTTCCCCGGTCACGGCAGAGATGAATGTATAATCGTCAAAAGGAGCCTCTTTAAGTGCATCCCTGATCCACCCTTTTAGCTCTTCATCGACGAGGTCACTTTTGGACAATGCAATAATGCGGGGCTTGTCGAGTAATTCCGGATTGTACTGTTCCAGTTCGTTGAGCAGGATATTGTACTCACGGATGATCTCTTCTGCATCGACCGGAATGAGGAATAGCAGCACGGCGTTCCGTTCGATATGCCTGAGGAAGCGATGCCCAAGCCCTTTGCCCTGGTGTGCATTTTCAATGATCCCCGGAATATCTGCCATCACAAAGGACTGGTAGTCACGGTACTGGACGATGCCCAGGTTTGGCGTCAGCGTTGTGAACGGGTAATTTGCGATTTCCGGTTTGGCAGCGGATACTGCTGAAAGAAGGGTAGATTTTCCGGCGTTCGGAAAGCCAACCAGGCCGACATCTGCAAGGAGCTTCAACTCGAGGATCTTCCATTCTTCAACGCCACTCTCACCGGGCTGTGCATAGCGTGGTGCCTGGTGTGTGGGCGATGTAAAATGGGTATTCCCCAAACCGCCGCGTCCTCCTTCCGCGAGGATCTTTTCTTCCCCGTGTTCGGCGATCTCAAAAAGCACCTTGCCGGACTCTGCATCCCGGGCCACAGTACCTAATGGCACGTCGAGATAAATATCCTCTCCCTGGGCACCGGTCTTCCTGTTGCCACTGCCATTTTGCCCGTTGCCGGCGATCACATGCTTGCGGTATTTCAGAGGAAGAAGCGTCCACATTTGCGCATTGCCACGCAGGATAATATGCCCTCCCCGGCCACCGTCACCTCCGTCTGGCCCACCCTTGGGGTTTCTTTTGTCCCTGTGAAAATGAGCCGATCCGGCACCACCATGCCCCGACCGGCACATGATCTTCACGTAGTCCACAAAGTTCTGCTGTGCCATGCACCTCGAAATTATTGCATTTTGCTCACCTCAAGCAGGCCACCCGGTCAGATGTGTATTGAATCGATCTGCTTGCAGAGCCTGTCAAAGATCTCGTCAATCGTCCCGATCCCGTCCACTTTATAGGCTTTGCCCTTCTTATCGAAATAGTCATAGATCGGAGACGTCTCACTCTTGTAGACTTCAATCCGGTTGCGGATGATGGATTCATCCAGGTCATCAGGGCGTCCGGAAGTCTCTCCCCTCTTGAGGATCCTCTTGACAATCTCCTCATCGTGCACATGCAGGGCCAGGAGGGCATCGACTTCGAGACTTCTTGAATGGAGGTAATCCTCAAGTGCCTTTGCCTGGGCGATCGTCCGCGGAAAACCGTCGAAGATGAACCCGTTTGCGTCCAGGTTTGCCTCCACTTTGTTCTTCAACATGCCGATCGTAATTTCATCTGGCACCAATTCACCTTTGGAAATGTACTGCTGGGCTTTCATTCCGAGTTCGGTTTTGTGCCCAATTTCGTACCTGAACAGGTCACCTGTTGAAATATGGAGCAACTTGTACTTGTCGACAAGCTTTGCGGCCTGTGTTCCTTTCCCGGACCCCGGAGGGCCGAAGAGTATGAGATTTAACATTTGTTCTGATTTTAGCGAATAGCGAATATACCGATAACTGATGTGAAAAAGGGATTCACTTGCACAAAGTTCGGGGCTCCGTTGATTGCAGAGTCAGGTAGATGGCCAATTTCAGTCTTCCCCGGCTGATTCAGCCTGGAAACCAGGCCGGTCGAGGTAGGTTGAAGCTCCCAGGATCCTTCCAGACCAGTAAGGATGATTCAGCACTTCGTCGATCCTGACCCCATCGGAACTGGTACTGTGGATGACATACAATTGCCGGCCACGATTGCTTTCCACAATGCCCACATGATCGATCTTTCCACCACGGCCAAAGAACACAAGGTCACCGGCCTGCGCATTTTTCCAGTGGATCTTCTGTCCACCCAAAGCCTGTTGTGCAGAAGTCCGCGGAATCGACAACCCGATATGGCGCAGGACAAATGATGTGAACCCTGAACAATCGAATCCCCGCTTGTCACTTCCTCCGTATTTATACCTGGAACCCACAAGGGTTTTCGCATATCGGACAGCCTCGGAACGCTTCCCCGAAGCAGAACGCATCGCTGGGTAGGGTGTGCGATAAGCCGGATCCGGCTTGCGGTTCGCTGTCGTCGATTTTGTCCTGCTGCTGTTTCGCGTATAATCCTGATGGCCTGCCGAGCGGGGGGCACTGCAGCTGACAACCAACAAACCGAACGACAAAATCACCAACGTACGCATGAAATATCCCATATCCTGTCAATTAACCAGCAATTTACACATTAAGATAAATTTTAATGCAATAATCATACCAATGTCGGGCGATGGTTTGCCCGGTCTTTGTACGATATGGAAAGCGTGGTTATTGTATCAGAAAGGTGTCCTGATCCCGGAGGAAGGCAAATGTATCCCTGTAGTCACTTAACCTGTCATGGTCGAGATAGGCCCAGAAGACAGATTCTTCAGCGCCTGCGTGCGTGATCCACTGTCCATCAAAAGAAGCCAGGCCACTATGGCCGGTATATTCCAGCCTGTTCGCATCCTTCCCGATCCGGTTGACACCCAATGCATAGGACTGGTTTTCAATCGCCCTGGCCAGGAGAAGGCGGTCCCAGTGGTGCACCCTGGTTTTTGGCCAGTTCGCCACATAGACAAGCATGTCATAACCCAGGTTGTTTCTGCTCCAGACCGGGAAGCGCAGGTCATAGCAAATCTGCGGCATGATGCGCCACCCCTTGTAAGAAACGACTTTGCGCGAGTCACCGGGTTTGTAATGGTCCCCTTCGCCGGCATGGTTAAAGAGGTGCCGCTTGTCATAGTATTCCAGCCGGCCATCAGGAAAAGCGAGCAAAAACCTGTTGACAAACCCGTCCCCTGCCCGGATCACAGCACTGCCACCCACAAGGATTTCCAATTCTGAAGCCAGTGCGTACATCCACTGAACCGTTCTTCCTGTCATCGACTGTGCACAGGCAGCCGGGTCCATCGAAAATCCGGTGGTAAACATTTCAGGCAGGAAGAGCATATCCAGATCCCCGGGGAACAAAGGGAGCAACTTTTCAATTTTCGACTGGTTCTCTTCAGGATTGTGCCAGGCGATATCGAACTGGATCCACCCGATCCCGAGTTTTTGCTGAATGAATTGTGCCATGCTACAAAAATAAAAGCCGGCTGGATGATTCCTTCCTCCAGCCGGCTTTTCGTCTTCTATCTTTGGATCTCCACTCCTATCCTTCGCTTTCGGTTGTTTCTCCGCCTTCACCACCTTCGGCACCTTCTTCTCCTTCACCTTCTTCTTCATCCTCATCTGTTTCAAGCAGTGCAGGATCGGATTTCAGGATCCTTGGCACCTCAATGGAGGCCACCGGCTGGGCCGGATTGTTGAGGATCTCGATCCCTTCGTGTCCTTCGATATCACGCACCCTGAGGGAGTGGCCGAGTTCGAGGGTAGACACATCAAGGTTCAGTTCATTTACGAGTTTTTCAGGAACTGTTTTGATTGAGATCTTCCTCAGTTTTTTAATGAAGTTACCTCCACTTTTCAGGCCCGGAGCCACACCCTGGAAACTCACCGGGATGTCGACCTTGACCTTGCGTCCGTCCACAAGCCTGAGAAAATCGATATGGACGATCTCGTCAGTTACCGGGTGATACTGCACGTCTTTTACGAAACATTTCACCTTTTCCCCATCGATATCGAGTTCAACACCTTTGAATTCCGGCGTGTAGATCACCTCCCTCACGGCAAGCGGCTCGACAGAGAAATGTTTGGCCTCAGTACCCCCGTACAAAACACAAGGAATTTTTCCTTCCCTGCGCACTGCTTTTGCTCCTTTTTTACGGGCCAACTCCCTGGGTTCACCCTGAACTGCTACAAATTCCATGACTACTAGATTGATACTTTCTTACAAAATGGACGCAAAAATAATGATTCCTGAGAAATCTCCGAGGTTTTCAGTCGCTTTTTAGGATAAAAAAGGACTACACACTTTCATCCACAAACAGTGCAGATATGGACCTGTGCTCATGGGTATTCCGGATCGCACGGGCAAAGATCTTTGCACATGAAAGCACCTTGATCTTCGGGGAGCTTTTCTTGAGGGGTATCGTATCCGTCACGATGACTTCATCGAGCAGTGATTCCTCTATTGTCTTGTATGCATTTCCCGAAAGCACGGGGTGTGTACACATTGCCCGAACAGACTTTGCACCTTTTTTCAGGAGCGCTTCTGCGGCCCGGGCAAGGGTGCCTGCCGTGTCCACGAGGTCATCGATCAGGATGACGTCCCTGCCTTCCACTTCGCCGATCACTGTCATCCCGGCAACTTCATTGGCTTTCCGCCTGTACTTGTCGCAGATCACCATGTCGCATCCGAAGTGCTTGGCATATTTCCGTGCACGTTTCACGCCCCCGACATCCGGTGAGGCAAAGATGACATCATCCACTTTTTGCTCTTCAAGGTACGGGATGAAGATGGCATTGCTTTTCAAGTGGTCAAGCGGAATATCGAAAAAGCCCTGGATCTGGTCAGCGTGCAGATCCATCGTCATGATCCTGTCGGCACCCGCAGATACCAGCAGGTTTGCGATGAGCTTGGCCGAGATCGGGACCCGCGGTTTATCCTTCCTGTCCTGCCTGGCATACCCGAAGTACGGGATCACGGCAGTAATGTAATCCGCGGAAGCCCTTTTTGCGGAGTCGATCAGCAGGAGGAGTTCGAGCAGGTTGTCAGCCGGTGCAAAAGTGGACTGGATAAAAAAAGAAAACGTGCCACGCACAGATTCCTGTATGACGGGCTGCATTTCTCCGTCGCTGAACTTCTGGATATGAACCCTCCCGAGTTCATACCCGTAATAATCTGCGATTTTAGTCCCCAGGTAAAGAGAATTGGTACCACAAAACAGTTTGACTTCCACGATTTGGTGTTTTATGCCTTTGAATGGATACAAAAGTACAGATTCTGCACAAGAGCATTCAACATTTCATGATGAATCACGCCCAGGCTAACAGATTACGTGTTTTCCTCACCGGCTGACAGTGCAGGTGCATTTTCCACGAGAAGAATATTGTTTTCCAGCACATCAACCACTTTCACAGGGGCCCCGGTCGGGAGTGCCTTTCCATGCGTGGTCGCCTGAAATTCCCTGACGGCCCCGTCCACTTTCAGGTGGATCAGGCCGGTCCCCGTGGATTGTTCCGGAATGGTGAGATACACCTCACCCGTCTGCTCGATGGCATGCCGTACATCTACTGTCTTTGACGTATCAAGCTGTGAGAACTTGTACATCATATAGGCGACGACAAACATCGCGGTAAAGCCGGCCAGTGTCGCAAATGTGAGGGCCACGATCACGCCTCCCCCATTGCCCAGGGTCATCACCCCTGCCCAGCCAAAAAAGGTAAAAAAGGCAATAATGCTCCGGATGGATAACAGGGAAAAATCTGCGTCGAGTGAGAAACCCGGATCCAGGTCAGCATCGGCACTGACATCAAAATCGACGTCCGTATCCGCATCCAGTCCGATAATATTCAGAATGAACTGGATCAGGAAGAGCAACGATGATACGATCGCAATTGCCCAAAATACCTTTTCAGCGCCGGATAACAAATCCCACCAATCTCCCATTTTATCGAGCTCTATTGTAATCGGAAATCCACATATAAATGTATGCAATACCCGGTCGACCAGATCTACAGGGTCGACCAAATCTGTTGAAATATCGGCAAATATCTGCGCAAATGAAATTCTCGTTTCATTTTTCTTGGAATTCCGGAATTTCGTCGAATTCTGGAAAGGTCGCGGAACCGAATACAGGAGGATTCAATTCGTAATTGTGACTGAAAGACAATGATTGACTATCTTTAGAAGTACAATTCCAATCACCTGAACGTGAAATTCATTTACCAAAAAAAATCAACATATGGAACAAATCGTAATATTGGCAGCAGGTCTCGTCGGGCTCGTCTTTGTCATGCTGCTTTTCCTGGTTACAAGATACAAGAGGTGCCCGTCTGACCGGATCCTTGTGATCTATGGAAAAACGGGCAGCGGAGCTTCAGCCCGTTGCCTTGCAGGGGGTGCAGCCTTTGTCTGGCCGGTCATCCAGGACTATGAATACCTTGACCTGGCCCCGATCTCGATCGATGTGGACCTGCACGGTGCGCTGAGCAAGCAAAACATCCGGGTTGCGGTACCTTCACGGTTTACCGTGGCTGTGTCCAACGAGCCCGGTGTGATGGAAAACGCAGCGGAAAGGCTCCTCGGGAAATCCGGTGAGGATATCATGCACATCGCAAAGGACATCATTTTCGGCCAGCTCCGCCTTGTCGTTGCCACGATGGACATTGAAGAAATCAATGCCGACAGAGACAAGTTCTTGCACAATGTTTCGTCAAATGTAGGCACCGAACTCAGGAAGATCGGGTTGACACTGATCAACGTGAACGTGACAGACATCCAGGACGAGTCCGGATATATCGAAGCGCTCGGAAAGGAAGCTGCCGCCAAGGCGATCAACGATGCCAAAAAGAGTGTGGCTGAAAAGAACCGGGATGGGAATATCGGCGAATCCATCGCCCACAAGGACATGCGCATCCAGGTGAGCAACGCAGATGCCGAGGCAAAGATTGGTGAGGCTGAAGCCCATGCCAAATCGATCGACGGGGAGAACGAAGCAAAGATTAAAATTGCCAGGTCTGATGCAGAGCGGAGGCAGCGGGAAGCCGAGGCATTGAGACTGGCCACCGCATCTGAAAAGATCCAGGCAGCGGAAGCCTTGCGGGAGGCTTACCTGGCTGAAAAAGAGGCTGAACTTGCGCGCGCCGCTAAAGAAAAGGCAAGGCAGGAAGCGGATGCGATTGTGGATTCAGAGATTGAAAAGAGGAAGAAGGAAATCGATGCGGAAGCTGAAGCCGAGCGGATCAGACGTCTTGCCCGCGGCCAGGCTGACGCGATCCTGATGCAGAAGGAAGCTGAAGCACAAGGGCTCTATGCGATCCTGCAGAAGCAGGCAGACGGATTTGATGAAATCGTGAAAGCGACGAATGGCAATCCCAGGGAAGCTGTGCTCATGCTGATCGCAGACAAATTGCCGGAACTTGTCAAAACCCAGGTCGAAGCGATCAAGAATATCAAGATCGACAAGGTCACGGTTTGGGAAGGCGGAAACCAGCAGGATGGAGAAGCAAACTCAACTGCCAAATTCATCTCCGGCCTGTACCGCTCCGTCCCCCCGATGAATGACCTGTTCAATATGGCCGGCATGGACCTGCCTGCCTATTTGGGCAAGAAGGAAGATACCAAAACGGAGGATGCCGAAGTATCCGAAGAGTCCTGATTTCGGGAGAATCTCATATCCATGGCTGGCTTCAACGCCGGCCATTTTTTTTAATTTGAGCCCTCATTCAAGTGCGACATGAAAAAACTGATCGTTTTACCGGCAATCCTGATTTTCATTTTCAGTTGTAATAGTCAAAAGAACATGACGAAAACCCGAATCGACAAAACGGCCATGGAGACGGCCCGGTCCCTTGCCCATAAATACATCATCACGGACGGGCATGTGGACCTTCCCTACCGGCTGAGGGTCCAGAATTTCCGGCTGGAAAGGGAATACCTCGGCATCCCCATCGAGACAGAAAAAGGTGATTTCGACTATGTCCGGGCCCGTGAAGGCGGCCTTGACGCACCATTCATGTCCATTTTTATCCCGGCCAGCTACCAGGATGAAAAAGGTGCCGCAAAAATGGTGGCGGACTCCCTGATCGACATGGTCCACGGGATCATCGAGGCACATCCTTCAAAATTCGGCCATGGCCGCACACCACAGGAAATCGAGCAAAACTTTGAGCACGGGCTGATCTCCCTGCCCATGGGGATGGAAAATGGGGCCCCGATCGAAGAACTGGATGATGTCGCATATTTCCATAAGCGCGGGATCAGGTATATCACACTGACCCATTCCAAAGACAACCAGATTTGTGATTCGAGTTATGATGACACCCGGACCTGGGGCGGGCTGAGTCCTTATGGCAGGAAGGTCGTGGAAGAAATGAACCGCGTGGGCATCATGGTGGATATTTCTCATGTGTCGGATCAGACGTTTTACCAGGTGATGGAAATCTCGAAAGTGCCCGTGATCGCATCCCATTCCTCCTGCAGGAAATTCACGCCCGGCTTTGAGCGCAATATGGATGATGACATGATCAGGTTATTAGGGAAGAACGGCGGTGTCATCCAGATCAATTTCGGGTCTTCCTTCCTCGATGGTGCATACGCGAAAAGAAGGGAAGAATTGAGGGCGGAACTCAACAAGATCCTTGAGCAAAAAAACCTGGAAGCCACTGACGAAGCAGCCAAACCGATCATAGAGAAATTCCGGAAGAAGAACCCGGTTCTGTATGCAGATGTCGAAACCGTAGCTGACCATATCGACCACGTCGTGGCCCTTGCAGGTATTGACCACGTCGGGCTCGGAAGCGACTTCGATGGTGTTGGCGACAGCCTGCCAACCGGACTGAAGGATGTCAGCCAATACCCGAACCTGATCCGGGTCCTTTTGCAACGGGGATATAGTGAAGAAGACATTGCGCAGATCTGTTACAGGAATGTCTGGCGTGTATGGAATGCAGTTAACGCTTTTGCCGCTGCACAATAAAGAAGCAGTCAAAAAGAACCATCAACTTGATCACTCACGGGGGACGCAACATTCAAAACTGGCTGATTTTCCTTTTCCTGTGCATTGTCTGGGGCAGTTCGTTTATCCTGATCAAAAAGAGCCTGATCGCCTTTTCCCCGGTACAGGTAGCCTGCCTGCGTATCACGATTTCCACGGTGGCATTCAGTCCGGTACTGATTGCCATGAAATACCGCATCCCATGGAAAGTCATGAAATATGTCGCACTTGTCGGGATTACCGGCAGCGGGGTTCCGGCCTTCATGTTTGCGATTGCCGAGACCCGTCTTGAAAGTGGTATTACCGGTATCCTGAACAGCATGACACCCATTTTTACGCTGATCGTGGGGATCCTGTTCTTTGCCATGCCTATCCTGAAAAAGCAGATGTTTGGGGTAGGCCTCGGTTTCCTTGGTGCAATGTTCCTCATCCTGTTTGACCCGGAAGCCATGGAGTTCAATCTCAATGTCTATGCCCTGTTTGTCCTCATCGGAACCATTTGTTACGGATTCAGCAGCAACATTGTCAAAAGATATTGCCAGGACCTGCCTGCCATCGCGATCACTGGATTGAGCTTTGTCTCCATAGGGTGGTTGGCGGTCATCTGGTTGTTCATGACAGATTTTGTTTCGGTGATGCAGACGCATGAGGAGGCCTGGTTTTCATTTGGCGCCGCCTCGATCCTTGCGCTTGTTGGAACCGTAACCGCCAATGTCCTGTTTTTCAAACTGATCCAGAATACGGATGCCGTATTCGGGTCCTCAATTGCTTACCTCATTCCCGTCACCGCACTCATCTGGGGTTTTATTGACGGGGAAAATATCGCAATTGCCCATATCGGGGGCATGATCCTCATTATTTTCGGGGTCTATATCATGCGCAGGTAAATAAACCGGACAGCATCCAAACGCTTGATTGTAAAGCCATGAAAAGAAAAGATAAAATCCATTCGATCGTCTTTGACCTGGGCGGCGTCCTGATCGACTGGAATCCTCGCCATTTGTACAGAAAGATCTTCCATGATGAGAGCACAATGGAAGAATTCCTGGCAACGGTCTGCACCCCGGACTGGAATGAAGAGCAGGATGCTGGCCGGCCGCTGGCGGTTGCCACAAGCGAGCGTATCGCAACATTTCCGGAGTTCAGGACAGAGATCGAAGCTTTCTATGGACGCTGGGAGGAAATGCTGAACGGGCCGATCGGCCCCACCCTTGAACTCGTGCAACAGGTCATGGAAGCGGGGAAATGGGGACTCTATGCACTCACCAACTGGTCAGCAGAAACTTTTCCTATTGCACGGCAGAAATACGATTTCCTGAAATTGTTTGAGGATATCATTGTATCCGGGGAAGAAAAATGCAGGAAACCTGACCCTCGGATCTACAGGATCCTGATCAACAGAACAGGGCTGGATCCATCCACTTCCCTCTTCATAGATGATTCATTGCGCAATATTCAGGCTGCTGAACGACTGGGTTTTCAAACCATCCACTTCGAATCACCTGAAAAAGTCACGCACATCAGGAATATCCTGTTCTCTGAAAAGTAAAGGATCTCTCCGGAGAAAGGTCCGGGTTATTCAGTATTTCCTTATTCTGAACTGGATGCGCTATTCACAGAATGCATCGAAGGCGGCAGCCAGGTTTTCTGCGATCATGCCGGCGCTTCTCCCTTCAATATGGTGCCTTTCAAGGAAATGGACGAGTTTTCCATCCTTGAACAGGGCTATCGAAGGCGATGATGGTGGGTATGGGAGCAGGTAATCCCTTGCCCGGTCTGTAGCTTCCCTGTCAACCCCGGCAAAAACAGTGTACAGCTGGTCTGGTTTCTTGCCATTTTGCAGGGCCATTTTTGCCCCGGGCCGTGCATTTGCAGCTGCGCAGCCACACACGGAGTTGACAACAAGAAGTGCAGTGCCGTCCATCTGGTTCATGACATCATCCACTTCTGTTGCAGAAGTCAGGCTTTTAAAGCCTACATCAGTGAGATCTTTTGCCATCGGGCGTACAAGTTGCTCTGGATACATATGCGAACTGGATTTTGTATTAATCAAATTGCTGTTTTGTCAGCAAAAGTAAAAACAAAGAACAAATCATTATGTTCCGGGATCAATCCTGTTATTTTTGTTCCACTATGAAGAAACAGATCATGTGCGACACCATGATAAAGCATTCAAATTGCCTGGCAGCCATTTTTCTCCTGTTTGCTGCGTTCCTTACGGCGTGCAATTATGACAAGATTGTCCCCGAACCGGACGGGCTGGATTGTGATGCTGTGCAATTGACCTATAACGAGCAGGTGCGGGAGATCATCGACCGGAATTGTGCGTACAGCGGATGCCATGACGGGATCAGTGGAAACCCCGGCAATTTTACGACTTATGCGGGACTGATCAGCAGGATTTCCAACGGCCAGTTTGAAAGCCGTGTACTGCTCACACGTGAAATGCCACCCCCGAATGCCACCGGGCCCACAGAACTGACACAAGATGAGATCGATGACCTGACCTGCTGGCTCACACAAGGCTATCCCGAGGAATAAAGACGACAATAAACAGGATCAGATGAAAACAGGGTATCTCATTTCAGGGCTTTTCTTCTTGGTTTGGATTTTGCAATCCGGAACACTCCAAAGCCAGACCTTCCAGGACCGGCGGGTGATCAATGCCCACTCTGTGGAGATGCTTCCCAAACGCAAACTAGACCTCCGGATCAGCCACCGTTTCGGTGACATGTTTGGTGAATCCGGCGGGTGGGAGACTTTCTACGGACTTGAAAATGCTGCTGACATCCTGATCGGGGCGGAATACGGGATCAGCAATAACCTCGATATCGGGATCAGCCGGACAAAAGGTGCGGGCCCGCTCAACAAGTTCCTCAACGGGTTTGGGAAATTGCGGTTCATGGACCAGTTTGGGCCAAAGGCTCCGCCTGTAAGTGCCGTTCTGGTTGGCATTTTTTCATACAGCACAATGAAAAACAGCTCAAACCCCGAGGCACTCAGTAATTTCAAGAAGGCATCACATCGTTGGGTTTCCACGGGCCAGCTGATCATCGGGAGGAAATTCTCAAGCTGGCTTTCCCTCCAGGCGCTCGCCAGCTTTACCCATCGCAACCAGGTACTCGAAGAGGATGAGAATGACCTGTTCAGTATCGGGTTCGCCGGCCGCATCCGGATCAGCAGGCTCTTCGGCCTGATCGCAGATGTGAATATGCCCCTGTCCGGATACCGCACGGCAGAAAATGACTTCTACCCGGCGATTGGCGTCGGGCTTGAAATGACGACCGGGGGCGGCCATGTTTTCCAGCTGAACCTGACGAACGCGCGCGGACTTTCCGAAAACGACTATATCCCCTATACACGTTCCGACTGGGGCGAAGGGGAATTCAGGTTGGGTTTTACCATATCGAGACTCTTCAACCTTTGATCCTATGGCAAGACTGATCTTTGTCCTCATCATCCTTGGTTATTTTGGATTGACATCTCCAGGTCGGCAATTGGCGGGACCAATCGGGCAAATGCCTGTCGGGGAACTGCTCGCTGAGCTTGGTGACCATTCACTGGACAGCCACGCACCGGACCACAGCGTCCGGAATGCCTCGGCAGAGGCTGGAAAAAGCATTGTATTCAACGGATATGGCATCAAAGCCAACGGGAAGAAGGGAAAAAGGGTTAGCAGGCATTTCGAATGCATTGCCTGCCACAACGTCGTGCGTGAAGACCCTAACCTTCTGGATCCTGATCCCGAAGCCAGGCTCACCTATGCATCGGAGCACCAGATCCCGTTCCTCCAGGGAACCACCTTTTACGGGATCTCCAACAGGACCAGTTTTTACAATGGTGATTATGAAAAAAAGTATGGTGAGCTGGTCGACCAGGCAAGGCACAACATCAGGGAAGCCATCCAGGTTTGCGCCACAGAATGCAGCCAGGGGCGGCGGTTGAAGGACTGGGAAGTGGAGTCCATCCTGGCATATTTTCAAACCATCCAGCTCAAGTTTGGCGACCTGGAAGTTTCAGATCAGGATAGGGCTGTAGTCACAAATGCGCTTTCCGGACAATCGGGACGAGACGAAGCAGTTTCCCTGATCAAAAGCAAATACCTGGACCACTCACCGGCACATTTTGTGGATCCGCCTGCAGACAGGAAAACAGGAAACCAGCTGGAAGGTGATCCAGCCAATGGCAAGCTCATCTATGACCTGAGCTGCATGCATTGCCACGAGAACAAACGATACAGCTTTTTCGTCCTGGACAACCAGAAGATGACTTTCCGCTTCCTGGCACATCATTTCCCGAAATTCACAAAGCACTCCATCTACCAGGTCGGAAGGTACGGCACATCACCCCTGATGCTGAAACGGGCATACATGCCCAATTATCCGATCGAGAAAATGAGCCGGCAGCAAATGGAGGACCTCAGGGCTTACATCGAGGCGCAGGCCCAGGGTTAGTTCAGGGCTTCCTTTTCCATCGATCCCAATCCTCGATCGTATCGATATCATTCAATAGCCTGAGCCGTTCAATGTGCAGGTTCAATTGCTCTGCCCTTTCCATCGTCCTGGCAAAGGTCAAGGGACTGCTCCAGGGTATCCCGGAAAAGAGCAGGGGGTAATATGACCGCATCCCCAGCAGGTAATACCCTCCATCCTCCGAGGGGCCGATCACCAGGTCAGATTGTGCAAGTTTCCGGTCCGTTTCTTCAAGATCTTCCGTCCGGATTTCAGGACAGTCACTCCCGATGATGATGGCGGCAGTGTGTTCACCCAGGACATCCCTGAAAGCAGCAGACATTCTCTCGCCTAAATCCCCTTTTGCCTGTAGCCGTTTCAGAAAAACGCCATTGTCCCAGCCATCATGGAAGTCGATGAAATCAGCATAATACAGGTATTTTGGGCCTGCATAGGACGCTGAGAGCCTCCGCGTTTCCTCAAGGAGTTCAAGATAGATCCGATGGGCTTCCTCCCATCCAACCTTTGCAGCGATCCTGGTTTTCCCTTTGCCGGGCTGGGGATTCCGGATAAAGGTAATCAGCGCTGCTTTACTGCGGATCATGATCAGTCAGAAGTGCCCTCTCCTTCCCTTTTCTCCTTTTTCCTCAGGGACATGCCGCTTTCGAGTTTTCGGCTGACTGCTGAATAGGGCCCTGTCACAATGGTCTCTTCGCCTTCGAGGCCGGAAAGCACCTGGATATATTCATTATCCTGGATACCCGTTTTTACAGGTACCATCCTGGCCGTATCTGCTTCGGTGAATTCGAATACGACTTCTCGCAATTCATCATCATCAAGTTCGGACTTTTCCTTTCCCGGGCCCTTTTTCGGGTCCTTCTCACGGGTGGTCACAGCCTGGATCGGGATACTCAGGACATTGGATACCGTATTCGTGTTGATATCCACGGCAGCAGACATCCCCGGGCGGAACGGGATCAAGGACCCATTTCCGACAAGGTGTGCATAGGATTCGGGCAGGATACGGATCTTGACCACAAAGTTCGTCACCTGGTCAGAGGTCAGGGCCACCTGTCCGCTGCCTGATGTGTTCATTGCAGAACTCGCAATTTCCGTGACGACCCCTAAAAATTTCTCTTCCAGGTACGCATCCACCTCGATTTCAGCTGTATCTCCCAGTGATACACGCAGGATATCGTTTTCACTCACTTCCACCTGCACCTCCATGCTGTTGAAATTGGCTATGCGCATCATTTCTGTCCCCGTCATCTGGATCGTCCCGACGACCCGCTCTCCCTGCTCTACGCCGAGCATGGAGATTACCCCGTCTGTGGGTGAGGTGATGGTGGTCCTGCTCAGGTTCGTGCGCAATTCCTTCAGGGATGCTTCGGAGCTTTTCACATTGTATTTGGCCGATTCGACGCTTTGCTCCGCGCTTCGTTTGCTCGCCTCGGCCGCACGCTTATTCGCTTCCAATTGCTGGACATTCGTCAGGGACGCTTCGAAATCCTGTTCGGAGATCACCCCCTCTTCCCTGAGTTTTACATTCCGCTGGTGGATACTGCGTGCATTATCCAGCTGGGCTTTGATCTGCTCCAGCTGGGCGATGGTATTTTCTACAGCTGCTTTGGACCTGGATAATTCACTTTTGGAAGTATTCACGCTGGCCACACCACGCTCGACTGCAGACTGGTAGGCATCCGGATCGATCCGGGCAAGTACCTGGCCAGACTTGACAGAATCCCCTTCCTCGACAAAAAGCTCTACGATCTCACCCGATACGTCTGAACTGATTTTGACCTCTTTCTCGGGAAAGACCTTGCCGCTCGCTGACACCGTTTCACGGATGGTCCTCCGCTCCACTTTCTCCGTTTCCACGGCTTCCCCCCGCGGTTTTTGTTTCGCCTTGAAATAGGCAAGTGTTGCTAATGCGGCCGCTGCGACGACCAGCACAATGATCAGTGTCCGGTTGTTTTTCTTTTTTGCCATGGTTTCTCATTTTCAGGGCTGGGAATTCCCGTTCAGCCCGGATATTTCATGCTGTCCTGTCAATCCAGCCTAAGGCCCCTGCCCAGGTAGAACTCGATGACCAGGATCCTGAAGATATAATCATATTTTGCAATGGTCATGGACACCTTTGCAGCCTCCAGCCTGTTCTGTGCATTGATCAGGTCAAAACTGTTTATGGCGCCCACGTCATATCTCTTGAGTGCATTATCGTATGCGATCTGGCTTGCTTCCAGCGACCTTTCGGAGGCCACGAGGGTCTTTTTCCCTGCCCGGGCAGCTGTGATCGCATTCTGGATGTCTGTCTTGAGTGTCTGCCTGACCTGTTCATTTTCGGTCTTTGTGCGCAGGATGTCCAGTTCCGCCCGCTCAACCGCCACACGGGCCTGAAAATTATTGTAGATCGGTATGCGCAGGCTCAGATTGAATCCATACCCGAAATTGTTTTCAACCTGGTCCAGGTATGGTGTCTGAACAACAGATGTCGGGACTGACTGCTCGACTTCAAACAGGACAGGTTCACCATTGATGAAAACGCCATCCTGTTCTCTTCTGACCGTCGTCTCACCCGCGATTTGCCTTGCCAGGTCCGACCAGTTGGTACCCAGACTTCCCGAAAGCGAGAGGCTGGGGCTCATCTGGCCGCGTGCAATATCCACACCTTTCTCGGCACTCCGCAGCCTGAATTCAGTCGCCTCGATGACCGGCTGTGTATTGAGGGCAGCATTGTAGACAGCAGCCATTTCCAGGTTTTCCAGGGCCTCGATGTCTTCAAGTCCGATTTCAGGGACTTCGACTTCAAGCGGGTATGCCGGATCCAGGAGTAAAAGCTGCTTCAGTGCAAGGAGGTTATTGTCCACACTGTTCTGGAAGTTGATCAGGTTCTGCTCATCCGAAGCCAACTGGGCAAGGATATCATATCGTTCATTTTCCGGCCGGGTTCCTGCGGCGATGAAGCGGTCGAGTTGATCGAGCTGCTGTTCTGTCCTTGCCTTTGTCAGTTCTGCATTTGCAAGGTTTTCATAGGCAAACAGGACATTCAGGTAAGTCAGGGCGACATTGAGTGCAAGGTCATTTTCAGCCTGCCTGAGGTCTGCATCTGCAGCCTGCTGGTCAAAGCTGTTCTGGCGGATGCGATTCGTAAGCTGCAGGCCGCTGTACAGGTTGACACTTGAAGAAATCCCGGCACTTTGAAAAAGGGAATTCTCCGTTTCAAAAAGGTTTGTTGCCGGGTTGATCACACGTCCGAAGTTGATCCCGAAACCCGTACTGGCATTCAGATTGGGGTACCGCTGGTGTTTCAGGGATTTTCCCGACAATTTTGTATTGTCAACCAGCAGTTTCGATTGCCGGATGACCAGGCTGGTGTCCAACGCATGGCGGACACACCGTTCAAGTGACCAGACTTCCTGTGAAAATGAAATATGTGCAAAAAACAGGGAGAACGAAAGGATCAGCAATCGTTTCATGAGGATTGTTTTCATGTCAATTAATTTGACGCGTACGATCATATCAACCGCAATGATATCGCATCTTCTCCACGCTGCATGATCTTTTATATGAATATGGCAAATATTCAGATCAATCAGACATACGAAGATATGGAAATCAGCCGGTATATGGGCTATCTGAACTGGTCCCGCGAACTGAAACTGTGCGCCCCGATCAACTGGTCATACCTGCTTCCAAAAGGCCGGTAATAGAGCAGGATGGTATAATCGTTGGTCGTTTCATACCAGTTGCCTTCGATTTTGGAATGGTCCGCAAGGCCATCCTCCCCTTCGATGACATAGTAGTACTCGTAGTATCCCTGTTTGAGGTGCAGGGTATTGATGTATCCCCCGAGCCGGTCATCCCACTGCATGCGGTATCTGTCCTGCATTTGCCAGTCGGTAACTTCACCAAACATGTAGACATCGTGGAGCAGGGGGGCATCCATCACAAGGCTGAAGACGACATCCACATATTCTGATTCGAGGTTGTGGATGCCTGCATTTCCGAATGAGGCAAAACGCTGAGTGGCCGTCACAAGCCCGGACTCCCCACGGAGGTTCTGGTACCTGTCATCCGTTTTGATCACATATTTCCCATTGAGGTCTATCTCCGTAAAAGGGCTTTGGTGCGCCCGCGCATACTCCTTGTCCCTGATCACTGTGACCCCATCTTTATAATTCTGGATCTCCATCACATTTTCGGTCCGGTACCGCACACTGGTCAGGTCGATATTGCGGAATTCCTTTCCGGCTTCAAATATGATCTGGTCCTGGAAGTCGTACACAAAGTATTTTCCAAGCACGAAACGGTGCTTGATCCCAGTGATGGCATTGTCCCACCGGCCATTCTGCATCACGACAGCAGTCAGCTCCTGGTCCGGGTTCACCAGCCGCGTATTCAGTGGGTCGATGCGAAAATCGATTTCATGGTGCGTCCTGAATTTCGAGGCAACTGCAGGTCTTTCAAATTCATGCTCGATCTTGACACTGGAGTCCACGACTATAAATCGCCGGGTGAGCAGGACCTGCTCATCCTCGTCAAAAACCTTGAGGATATAATTTCCGCTGATCTTCCAATTCAAATCGTCATTGGGTATCCTCAGGTCGTAATGTGTATAATCCGTGAATGTGCCGTATGAAAAAGCGTAATAGTTGATCGGGTTGGATTCATAGCCATCCAGGTAATCAAACAGGTTGAGCTCCTCGGAGGGATTCCAGTTCCGGTCGCAATGGATGATGGAATACTGCAGGTATCTTGAACTACCGGATATATCGTCAAAGGAGAGGACAAGGTGACCGCGTTCACCAAGTTCGACGATCGGATTTGATGTATACAGTCCATCGAGGTGAAACTTCACCGACCTGATATCCGGATCATAGATCATGTTATCATAAACCAGGTCCTGGCTGCTGAGCGGCAGGAATGCCAGCAGGCCGAAAAAAAACAAAGTGAACTTGATACGAAGTTTCATACCTGCAAATTTCATTTACCCGAAATAACAGAATCGTCGTCAATGAGCACGGCGATTTCCGGGTTTTAACAACATTCTAACGATGCACGCTCACCCACGGAGAACCTTTCAACCAAAATCTCCATTCAACGAAGCGATATTCTTCGGCATAATCGATCCCGATACGCGGACCGCTTGAAATCTGGCTGGAAGAGAACCTGAAAGAACTGTCTTCTATCCATACCGGGGCAGATCCGGAAAGCAGATCAACTCCGGTCCAGTCCGTCCTGATCCCTAATGCCTGGCTCAGGCTGCCCGGCCCGGCAGTCAGGCTGGGGTGAATTTTCTTTTTCCCCCTCCTGCCCTGCATCACTTCAAGGCCGATCACAGGCTGGATCGCGCGGACAAGGACGGCATGGGGGACACCAACAGGTGCGGAAACCACATTGAACAAGTGGTGGATCCCGTAGCAGAGATACACATATGCCGTACCTCCCCGATGGTACATGACCTCTGTCCGGCTGGTCCGGCGCCCTCCGTAAGCATGGCTCGCTTTGTCCTCAGGACCACGGTAAGCTTCCGTTTCGACGATGATCCCTGAAGTGGTACAGCCATCACGCTTGCTGACGATGACCTTTCCCAGCAGGTCTTTAGCCACTTCCGTCACATCATCCCTCAAAAAGAAATCCTGGCCGAGCCGTTTTCCCATACAAACTAACGGGAATAATTTGGTGATTCCTTGGTGATCGTCACATCGTGTGGATGGGATTCCGTCACACCCGCTGTCGAGATCTTCACAAAATTGGCATCATGCAGGGTATCGATATCCTTCGCACCACAGTACCCCATACCTGCACGCAGTCCGCCGATATACTGGACCATCACTTCGGCGAGAGTCCCCTTGTAGGGTACTCGTCCTTCAATGCCTTCCGGCACCAGCTTTTTGATGTCGTCCTCCACATCCTGGAAATACCGGTCCTTGGACCCCTGCGACATGGCGGTTACAGATCCCATGCCTCGGTAAATCTTGAATTTGCGCCCTTCGAGGATAACTGTCTCTCCCGGTGACTCCTCACAACCGGCAAACAGGGATCCCGCCATGATCGAACTCGCACCGGCGGCAATCGCTTTTGCGATATCGCCCGTATACCTGATCCCCCCGTCGCCGATGACAGGGACATTCGCTTTCTTGCCAGCAAGTGCTGCATGATAGATCGCCGATAACTGGGGCACGCCTACGCCTGCCACGACCCGTGTGGTACAGATAGAACCTGGACCCACACCCACTTTAATGCCATCCACACCTGCATCGATCAGGGCCTGGGCACCTTCCCTGGTTGCCACATTTCCACCGACTACCTGCAGGTCCGGATGCCGGGACTTGATTTCACTGACCATGTTGAGTACCCCGGCACTGTGTCCATGCGCCGTATCCACGCAGATCACATCCACGCCTACTTCCACAAGCGCATCCAGCCGGTCATGCGTATCACTGGCGATGCCGACCGCTGCTCCAACACGCAAACGTCCATAGTCATCCTTGCAGCTGTTCGGATAATCCTCCAGCTTCATCAAGTCTTTAAACGTGATCAGGCCTGCCAGGATCCCGTTGGCATCCACAACAGGAAGCTTCTCGATCTTGTGTTTCTGCAGCATGGCCTTGGCCTGCTCAAGCGTCGTGCCGACAGGCACTGTAACCAGGTTTTCCTTTGTCATGAGCTCTTTCACGGACAGATGATGATCCGTTTCAAACCTGAGGTCCCTGTTCGTCAGAATGCCAATCAGGCGGTACTGCGCATCCACGATCGGGATCCCCCCGATCCTGTATTGTTTCATCAGTCCCTGAGCATCCCCGATCGTCGCATTCTCGAAAAGCGTTACCGGGTCCTGGATCATACCACTTTCAGACCGCTTGACACTCCTGACCTGGTCCGCCTGGTCCACGATGGTCATATTCTTGTGGATAATCCCCATCCCCCCTTCTCGGGCAATGGCAATAGCCAATTCCTTTTCAGTCACGGTATCCATGGCAGCCGAAACGATCGGCACGTTTAGCTGGATATCGCGTGTAATTCTGGATTTGATGCTGACTTCCCTGGGTAAAACTTCTGAATATGCAGGGACAAGGAGGACGTCGTCGTAGGTAAGTGCTTCGCGAAAAAGCTCGCTTTTTGAAATGTATATTCGTTCCATGCGCAAAGATAATTTTTTAATCCTGAATTCTCTATATTCGTTTCACTCAAAATGACGCACAGATGCTCGATGTATATACGGATGAATACTTCATGAAAGTCGCCCTCCAGGAGGCCAGGATGGCGTATGAAGAAGGGGAAGTACCCGTCGGGGCCATCATCGTATCAAACAACCAGATCCTGGCGAAAGGGCACAATTCCACCGAGTTGCTTACTGACGTCACTGCCCATGCGGAGATGATCACCATCACCGCTGCCGCCCAGCACCTGGGGGCCAAATACCTGCAGGGATGCACGCTTTACGTGACTCTTGAACCCTGTGTGATGTGTGCCGGCGCAATCCGGTGGGCACAGTTGGGACGTGTGGTTTACGGTGCAAGCGACGAGAAACAGGGTTTCATGCGGTATGGCAAGGAGTTGTTGCACCCGAAAACGAAACTTGAGTATGGGGTGCTGCACGACGAATGCCAGGCGCTGATGCAGGATTTTTTCCGTGAGAAAAGGATGGCGCGAACTTAGGAGCGGGGACAAATCAGAGACAAGAATCAAGGACTCAAGTACCAGGCAAGGGACAAGGGCTCAAGGTGCGGAAAAGGTGCAATGCCCAATGAAAAAATTCTAAATAAACCTTGGGTTGGAGCCCTTTGTACACCAGCAATGGCTGCTCAAAAGCGCTTTATGTCGAATGTGAAATCATCGATTGTCAACAAGTCATACACTGGCTGGTTGCCAGCCCGCTAAAACAAACGTTCATACTGACGCCTGGAAGGCTTTACTGATTTGGCCATAAGTTCACCCACCCCAAGTTGTACCAATAGCTTCGCTGGATTTTGCTGGGAATTGGAAATCTATTGGCGCTGCAGGTCTTCCAGGCGCTGAAATAATGCATTCAGCTGCTCCTGCTGGTCCAGGATCATTTGTTTTTGTTCCTCGATCATCTCCTGCTGCTCCTGTACTGCTTTGACGAGGGGCACGACGAATGTAGCATACCGCAAACCATAAAAATCATCTGCATTTTTCGGTGCATCGATCCCGCTGAATTCATATCCCAGGGACTGCGCTGCGTTTTCTACTTCCTGTGCGATGAATCCACTGTATCTTCTCATCATTTTCTGATTCGTTCGGACAAAGATACTCGACCCACTTTCACCGTAATGCTCGGCAAAGAAACCTTCGATTGCAGAGAGGTTTATCTGATATGTGACCGGCCGTAGAGCCCGGATGAAATCAATACCGACAACATCCTCAGAGACACCAAACTTGAATTGTCCGTCAGATGGCAGGGTAGTCCAAGGTTCATATCCTCCGATACTCGTAACCTGGGAGTTCCCGATGCGTACCTGGTTTGAAGCTGTGCAGTCCGCATTGTAGCCGATACCTGTAGAATTTTGATAATCAATTCCTGTGCTGTTGGCATTAGCTCCTACAGCGGTTCTGTAAGAGCCAGTCGTATTATCTGCAAGAGCCATATGACCAATCGCGGTATTGGAATCTCCGGTGGTATTCGATTCTAATGCCTCAGAGCCAAAAGAGGAATTATAGTGCCCACCTATGTTACTGAGTAAAGCGTAAGAACCAACAGCAGTATTGAAAGATCCGTCTGAATTGTTCAACAAGCTCTCTCTTCCGATACCTGTGTTCGCGTATCCGGAAGTGTTTTCGAGTAAAGCCCTTTCCCCAACAGCCGTAAGACTATGACCGGATGTATTATGAAACAGGGCCCTTGAACCCAATGCACTATTATAATATCCGTATGTGTTGGAATAAAGGGATTTCGATCCTACTGCTGTATTATTTGTGGCGTGGAAATTTTGGGTGGCAATTGTTCCATTATTGTACAAGGCAGAATCCCCGACGGCAACAAGGTTACTCCTTTCCGTATTTAAATACAGGGCCCTGGCGCCAATTGCCGTATTGGCATTCCCGGTTGTATTTGAATAGAGTGCCTCCGATCCATCTGCCGTGTTTGCAGTCCCTGAAGAATTTTCACGCAATGTATAATACCCGGAAGCGGTGTTCCATCGGCCGGAGGTATTCTGGTTCAGGCTCCTTTTTCCTACACCGGTATTTTTACTCCCGCTGGTGTTGGCATAAAGTGATCTGTACCCAAGCGCTGTGTTGTCGTCGCCATTCGAGTTGTTCCTCAGTGCATCCACCCCTACTGCGACATTTAAATTACCTGATTCATTGGAGTACATGGCATTTCGCCCGACTGCTGTATTTTCATATCCGGATATATTTGAAAGCAAGGCCTGATGTCCGTATGCAGCATTATAATATCCACTCAAGTTTGAGTAAAGCGCTTTAAACCCCGTTGCCGTATTGTAATACCCGTTTGTATTTGAGAACATCGCTTTTGATCCAATTGCGGTATTTTCTTCTGCTGGAAAATCCAATGTCGCATTCAGTCCATTGTTATACAGAGCCGAGTCTCCGATGGCGACAAGATTGGACCTGTCTGTATTTTTAAAAAGTGCTTTTGCGCCAATGGCAACATTCGAATTTGCACTTGTATTGTCATGTAACGCATATAAACCAATAGCAACGTTTCGACTGCCGCCAGAATTATTATATAATGGTCCGAACCCTATTGCAATATTATAATCACCACTGTCGCTGTTCATCAACGCTGATGTGCCAAATGCGCAATTATACGCCCCGGATTGATTGAGGAGAAGCGCGAATTTCCCATTTGCAGTATTCGAACTTCCATCTATATTGTTGGCCAATGCAAACATTCCAACAGCCGTATTTGAGTGCCCCGCAGTATTATCAAGTAGTGCTTCATGGCCTATTCCGGTATTGTAGTAACCTGTGGTATTGGAGGAAAGCGCTTTTGAGCCTACAGCCGTATTCATGATCGCATGATGGTCTAATGTAGCGCCGGTTCCATTGTGATACAATGCCATATTACCCACAGCAACGAGATTAGATCTATCCGTGTTGGAATATAGTGCCTGATAGCCCATGGCAGTATTAGCATATCCGATCGTATTCGCATATAATGATTTGGATCCAATGGCAGTATTGTTCGTAGCTTCAAATCCGGAAGCGCCAACCCCATTATTGTAGAGAGCCGAATCCCCTACAGCGACAAGGTTGGACCGGATTGTATTCCGGTAAAGTGCCCGTGCACCTATTGCTACATTGGAAGACCCTGTTGTATTCCAGTACAGGGCATTATACCCGTATGCAGCGTTCCTCGATCCCAGGGTGTTTTTGAAAAGGGTGTAATAACCGGCCGCTGTATTGTGTTCTCCAATGGAATTTGTGTAATTGGCTGCAAACCCAAGTGCCGTATTGTACTTGCCCGTTGTGTTTTGGTATAGGGCACTCTGCCCCAAAGCCGTATTTCTGTATCCGCTCGAATTCTGGTACATGGCCCTGTACCCGACCGCTGTATTGCTGTACCCGAGCGTATTATTCAGGAGGGATTCAAGTCCGGTTGCGACATTGGAATAACCCGTCGTATTGTGCATGCCGCTCCGATAGCCAATAAAAGAGTTCAAATTGTTGGTCAGATCGTCATTTGCACCAGCATCCTCACCGATAAATACGGATTTACCCGAATTGTGCACACTAAGCCGGGGGCCATCCATCCGGAAATGCTCGTTGCCGCCCGCATAGAATCGGATCAGGTCTTCATCCAACGACTCTTCCACATCGATGCGCGTATCCTGGTCTGTATCGGAAAGCATATGGACAAATCCCGACAGCACTTCCATCCAGCCGAATCCCGTCCAGAACCAGAACGAGTTCTCGTTTGTATCATAAACCACCAGTCCTGCAGCCGGTGATGTGATGCCGGTACGCTGGAGTGTCGTCATTCTGGGAATGAGTAATCCTGCATTTGTCGACTTGATGTCCAGCATGGCAGACGGATCTGCGGCTGAGCCGTCGGTGTTGACCGAAACACGCTGGCCATTAACCGGCAATTGAAGAATGCAAAACACGCAGGAAAACAGGAAAATGTAAATGAATTGACATGCTCTCATGAGGACAGGTTTTAGGAAACAGGTGACAGGTGAAAAGATGGGTATGTGGGTGTCCAGAAAATTGATGAAAAAAAGGCAAACTTTTATGTAATATGGCAACAGATATAAAAATTACGATTGACTCCTATCAGGAGTAAAACTGATCATGGTCATCATAATCATAAAAGAGTGTGAAAATCAAAAAACGGAACCGCTTTATCAGCAGCCTGAGCAGCCCTTACATGAAATATTGCATCATCTGGGACACATACCTTTTTCAATTAAAAATTTGTTAAGCGGCGTTAAACTGTTTTAACGCACTGGATTCGGGGAGTGATTTGCCGTAC
>JARQTN010000083.1:3729-6495 GCA_029976695.1 Lewinellaceae bacterium | reverse complement strand
TCATTCAGGTTGCTGCAGAAGGCGACCGGTGAGAGGACGAGCTGGTAGAAAGCGGACCGGTAGTTCTCTGGCAATCTGTAATAGATTTTCCAGCTTCTGTCGAGGAGGTCCGCATATTCCTTCACGACACGGTCGGCTTCGCGGTAATTGACCAGGCTGTAGGTTTCCGGTGTCAGCATCTCGGGTGTGCGGCGGGCATTGTATTTGGTATACAGCGAAAGGATTTTACCGATCTCCTCCGCGTGGCCCTCGCCGAACTGCTGCGCGGCCCAATTTGTATAGTATGCCGGCAGGTCATCCGCCCGGATCGCATCTGTATCCCAGGCAAGATCCAGGAAAAAGCTGATGGGCAGCTCCATGGGCTTGATGTCCCCCACATTGACGATCCAGAGATCCTCCACGCCCCATTGGTAGGCCAGGTTCATTTGTTCCCAGACACGTTCGATCTGGGTGACATTCAGCCAGCGGTAGGAGACGGGCCCGCCCACAAAGTCGAAATGGTAGTACATGCCATACCCGCCCTTATGATCGAGATCTTCCTTTTTCGGCAGGATGCGGATGTTGCCCCAATTGTCGTCGCAGAGGAGCACCAGGATGTCGTCATCCACGCGCATCCCCTTGTCGTAATAATCCTGGACCTCCTTGTAGATCGCCCATACCTGCGGGGTTTCGCTGGCTGGTTTGCCGGTCACCTCTTCGATGATCTCGCGCTGGTCCGCAATGATGGTCTTCAGGAGGTCCACGGCTGTTTCTTCCGTCATGGCTTCATCACCGTCACCGCGCATGCCCACAGTCACCACACCTTCAAGGTCACCCATGCGTTCGATACCACCGCGCCAGAATTCCCTGAGGTTTTCCTTGTTCGTATTGTAGTTCCATGGCCCTTCACCGAAGCGGCTCCATTCGTCATGGGCCCGCATCAGGGGTTCGTGGTGGCTGGTCGAGATCACAATGCCCCAGTCATCTGCTATTTCCTTGTTCTTTGGGACATCATCGAAAAATGCGCTCGGGCGCCACATGGCCGGCCACAGGTAATTCCCCTTGTTGCGGAGGATCAGCTCGAAGACCTTCTCATAGAACTGGTGGTTGAATCCGCCGAATGTTTCCTCTGCCCACCCCCTGAGCGCAGGCGCCTCGTCATTGATGAAGATGCCCCGGTATTTTACAAAAGGGGATGTGGAGGTATACTTTTCTTTCGATACATACAATGCATCGCTTTCCTTTGCCGGGACATCCGCCCACCAGTACCAGGGGGAGACGCCGATGGCCTCCGAGAGGGTGAATACGCCATAGGCTGTGCCCCGCCGGTCACTCCCTGCGATCACCAGGGCTTCCGGTACGCCGGGGTAGGGGTTGCTGACCGTCTGGATCACAAACCGTTCCCACTGGCCCCGGATCTCTTCAATGTCAATCTTGTTTGACGAGGCAAGTTCATCGATCAATTTGCTTTTTCCTACCGTGCCGATCATGACGAGTTGACCGATAGGTAAGTCACCGGCAAATGCAGATTTCGGCCGCTGACCAGTGACGCGTTCGATATCGTCGGCCAGCAGGCCGGATGCGATGCGGACAAGGGCCTCATCCGATTCATCGAATACAATGGCCGCAGGCGCATCTTTCCCTTTGAGGGGAAAATAATCTCCCATCCGCTGCGGATTAGAAACAACTTCAACCTGGGAAAATAGAAAATGGGGAAAGAATAGGGCAATGAGGATTAATCTCTTCATCGATCAAATGTGATTTATGCATGAAATCAAAATCTGATTCCAATCTACAGAAAAGAGGGCCAATGGGCAAAAGGGACGCGTTTCATTGGCTCAATAGCCGGGGTGAATTAACAAGCGCAGGGCCCTTTCCGGGGATTTACTTCCTGAACATCCGGTCGGGGTGCTCGACCATATAGATATTGGGCATGCTGTTGTAGAGCTTTTCAGCTGCCTCCACGGGCACCTTTGTATCATACAGGGTCAGCTCCTGCAACTTGTCCATTTTCGCCATGCTTGCCGGAAGGTCCGTGACCGGGCACCCTGAAAGGACCAGCCTGGTGAGGTTCCCGAGCTTTGAGATCTCCGCCGGGATTTCTTTGATGTTGTCCGAACAGATGGCCAGGTAGTCCAGTGATTCGAGGTCGCAGACCTGTTTTGGGAATGAATCCAGTTTTGTCTGGGAAACATTCAGAGAGGTCAATGTATCCAGGTTGTCCAAACTTTCAGGAAGGGAGGTTAATGGGGTCCTGAAGAGGTCCAGCTCTTTCAGGTTTGATAGGTTTCCGATGCTTTCGGGTACGCTTTCCAACGGGGTATCGGCGCATTTCAGGATCTCGAGTGCTTTGCAGTTACCGATGGATTCCGGCAGTGATTTCAGGGGATTTCCGCCCAGGGTCAGTATCCTGAGGTTTGTGAGTTTGCCGATTTCATCCGGCAGCGTTTCCAGCTGGTTTCCGCCCAGGTATAGTTCTTTGAGGTGGACAAGCTCACCGATCCAGGGGGCGATTTCTTCGAGTTTGTTTTCCTGGAGGTAGAGGATCTCGACGTTTTTGCATTTCCTCAGGTCTTCCTTGAGAGCGGTCCATTTTTTCTTGTCGAAGAGAAGTTCGGTGACTTCGAGTGGTGCTTTCAAGGCTTCTTTCAGGGATTTTGCGGATTTTGACATAGCTGCTTTGTTTTATGGTTGTTTCTGATCGCGGCTCGATAAAGATCGTGTTTTCCAGCTAATATCACCAGGATGAATCCTGGTGTTTTTGGGATAATGCTGCGGGATGGAAAT
>JARQTN010000083.1:0-3629 GCA_029976695.1 Lewinellaceae bacterium | reverse complement strand
TCAATCTCCCTTCGCTGCCCGTTGCAGCCTGTCGTTGAGCGATCGCCCGATACCTTCATCTGGAAACCGCTGTGCAATGATCACATCCAGGTTCATCTCATCGAGTTCGTGCATGGCGGCATAAAGCCTTGCTGCAGCTTCCCGCAAATCCCCTGTTTCAGAAAGGATGATATGGGAAGTAATTCCCGAAAAGAAATTTCCAGGGCCAATGGAGATCACGCCGATCCGTTTCCCCGGGTGCATCGCAATGGCCTCATCAATGGATTCAGCAAGCACAGTTGGCGTTGAAGGGGCATAATGGCGGGACAGCATGCCCGGAGCATCGGGTGCTTCGTCTTTTTTGTTCAGCAGCGAGATTGGCCCTGTGACCGATTCAATTTCCTCTAAAGTGACAGATCCCAGGCGGTAGACCACTGGTGTGCTGTTCTCAAATCCGACAATCGTCGATTCAATGCCTTTGGTGCAAGCCCCGCCGTCAAGGACCATTTTCAGTGTGTCTGCAAAATACCCGGCCACATGTTGGGCGGTTGTCGGGCTGATGCTTCCGAACGGGTTGGCGCTTGGGGCCGCCACCGGAAAGGAGAGTTTTCCCAGCAGGTCAAGGGTGACAGGATGTTTGGGTACCCGGATCGCCACAGTCGGTTTTCCCGCGGTGACAATATCCGGGACGGAATCTTTTTTTGGCAGGACCAGGGTAAGCGGCCCGGGCCAGAAAGCATTGGCAAGCAATTGTGCTTTTTCCGGTACGGTCCGGGCGATTTCCTCCAGCCTGTCCGGTGATGCGATGTGGACGATCAGCGGGTTGAAAAACGGGCGCTTTTTCATTTCAAAGATCTTTCGGATCGCCTGTTCACTGAAGGCATTGCCCGCCAGGCCATAGACGGTTTCTGTAGGGATGGCGACCAGCTCATCGGCAGCCAGCAATTCGACTGCTTTGGCGATATCTGTTGAAATGATGGACATTGTTTTATTGTTCCTGCAATATTAACCCGGATTCTGCATAAACAGAATATCGGGAAAAAATCATTTGTTCAATTGATCTGACATTCAAAATATCGGATAGAGCAGTCATCCGCCCTCCTGTCTACTCATGGATCCTGATCCACTCAATGGATTGGTCATCGGCCATTTTGACGACCATCGTTGTTTCATGCAGGGTCAACGGTCCCAGGTTTTTTCTGGCAATCCGGTAATACAGGTGGCCGTCATTTCTCCGGTCAGGAGATCCAAGCAGGTTCAGCAGCTCAGCTTCACTGAGTGATCTGATGGTATCATGATAGACCACATCCCTGAGCATCTGTTCCCGGTATGGATATTCATCTCCATCTTTGATGCTCCATTTCTCCCTGTCGAAGGTGGTTTCTGCTTTCTTCTGGTCCGCATCCTGTGCAGCCTGGTGGTCATTCGAGTCGGAGCAGGCAATGAATGCGACTGCCAGAAAAGCAAGTAGTATTTTGATATTCATATCCGAACAGGTTTTCAGCGTATTGTCATACGAAATACGTGAAAAATGCGGAAAACATTGCGGAACCATGCCTAATGGAGCCCGATAGGACGATTGATTTTCCCGGGCCTTGCCGTGAATTTACAGCCACATGAGTATGTCAGCAAGAGGTGGTTTGCGGGATGGATACGATGGAGGAAATGGATATGAGAATTCGTTCAATCCAACACGTCCCTTAACGCCTTGACTTGCGCCTGATATTTTCTGTTGTTTTTCTTTTTTAGCACGGTCAGATTATAGAGTTTCCATTGCACCGCAGGAAATCTTTCAAAGTCATAGATACTCCATCCCGGATGAAGTGCGTTGAAGCTCCGCAGGAATGTCTTATCCTCCGATGTAAGGCCGGAATTTATGGTTTCAACAAGTTTCTCTCTTGTATTCTCAAATTCATCATAGTTAAATTCTTCAGTGCTCATCCCTGTAAATTGGTTTTCCATTGTTTTTCTCTGGTCCAGGAAGTTCGGTCTTAATAGTTCGTGCATTGGGCGAGCAGAGCTCACTAAATAAAAAATGAATCCTACTCGTACTTCCTCAGAATAACCTTCTGTTTCCAGCAAATATTTTATATCAAATAAATCCCTGGGATGTTGACGATCAAGAGCCGCGCAGATTTTTCCGCCATATAGTTGTCCGAATGGAATTACAGGCATTTCTACAAATGCTTCAAACTCATCCTGTGCTCTACTGCAAAGTATCATTCTTACCGGATCAGAGATGCTGCCTCGGATCACAACATTGACCTCCAATTTGATATCCACCAAACCTTTAAGAATGATCAGTTTCCATCTGTCTTGATCATGGTCAACTCTGATGCCTGATATTTTAGATTCCATTCTGGATTTTAGCCGTCCCAGTATCTCATTAATGTGATTGAGAGAAGTCCCCCTGTCAGCCAATGGCAGATAAATCAAATCGATATCCACAGAAAGCCTGGGCATGTCCCGGACAAACAGGTTAATCGCCGTTCCGCCATGTAATGCCAAATCAGGTTCCTCGGAAACATATGGCAGGACTTCGATCAGCAGCGCTACTTTTTCTCTGTATTTCTCAATCATATGCTGCCAATTCCTTCGGGATGCTGATTTTGTATTTTGAATTGTACGCCCCGTTTTTAACGATTGCTCGATCACCGGTTCCGAGATTTACCCTGTTTTCCTCCAGATGATCCAGAACTGGCAGATTTGTTTTATTGGCCATGTAAAGGAACAATCGTTTGATCTTGATCGAATTGCATTCTTCCAGAAGTGTTTGCATGATACCAGGTCTGAGGGTCCTCAAAGATTCAAGGAGCTGATAACACTCCAGCAGGTCAAAATGATCCGGTGTCAGATACAGACATTCCAATATTGCCCTCTCAGGACTGGAGGCATTGATTTCAAATCCTTGATATTGGATATTTTTCAGGCCGACCTCCTTCGGGAACACCGATGTCGCTACCGGCATTATTTTTTGATCCCAGTTGTAGCTTAGAAACCATTTCGGAAGCTTTACATCATGAGTATGGAATAAGAATACAGGCTCATTGCCAAATCTGACATAGTGTGATTTTCCTCGTATTGTCATAGCTGTTGGGCCACCAAGATGGACAGCCTTTTTGAGTTGTTGCTGGATACTGGCCAGCCCGCTATACCAGTAGATTTGATCCTTTGCCTTCTTATAGGCCCCCCTTCCAAGGGATTCTATCCATTCGCTTTTAAGATATCTTTGCGTCAATGATGATGAGATGCCCATTTGCCGGAGCCAGGGCGTGGTGGCCACTTGCCCGGCCGGCCAGTGTTCCAACAGATTCTTTAATTTTTTATCCTTTACTATACCCATCGTATATTTATCGCATAATTTTTATGATTAAGTCAATCATGTGAAAAGGTGGTCATTAAATTTTCTACCAAAGATATACTTTGAGTGTAATTTCGGTTGTATTTTTAATGAAATAAATTGATTTATACGATAACCCTGGTTCTTGGAAAATGTACCGAAGTCTTAACCCGGATGATGCATATAAAATGAGTACAATGCATTAAGAAATAGGTATAAGTAGTTATAAGCAGATCATTTCTTCTATTAAAAATTTGTGCTTGAGTCGTGTTGAGCTGGCGGGAGAATGCATTGAGTTTGACTGATGTGG
>JARQTN010000082.1:5151-6506 GCA_029976695.1 Lewinellaceae bacterium | reverse complement strand
CGGAACACGAAACCAGAAAGGCCAGTAGTGTCATCCAGAAAAAATAATGGTGCATGAATGTGAATTTAATAAGGTACAGGATTATACGCGATTCCGGTTCAATGAATGGCGGCATACAATGCCACGATTTCATTTAAAGATAATCATATCCGGCACCTTTGGAATGCTGGTTTGCCTATTGGATGACGGGTGCAAATCTACCGCAGGGTGAAGCATTCATTAGATTGCGTAAATGTACCTTTTCCTGAAGGCCGTACAGCGACCCGGCTGCTCCATTCCGTTTTATCGAGTCTTGCTGAAGTCAGCGTGTATTTCTGAAATATCAAGGGTATGTTGGTCCCCATGATGGATGATCAGCCGGTATCTCAAGGTCGTGGGCTTCATGTCTGAAAGTGGAACGGGAATGGCCCCGGGATGGGGATACACAGCATTCTGCATGCTGCCGGATGAGCGCAGGATCCAGGGATTCGGATAGCCCGGATTATCCGGGTGGCTGAGGATACTTAATCCTGCCATGGCGCCTCCCTTTCCGACAGGCCCGGAAATATCGATCCAGCCCCTGGCCTCGACAGGCAAGTTTTGCGGGTTAACTTTACCGTCGGGCCCGGTAAATACCATCCTGTCATCAAGCCGGATCCGGGCTGAAAAACCGCCATAGCCCTTGTCATCTTCCGACCCACCAATGCGCATGCCTTTCTCAAGGGCAAGGAGCGAAATTTTGAAGTCGATTTTACGATATGATTCCTCTTCCGGGTATACAGTAATGTGGGTCGTTTCTCTGACAACAGCTTTTTCATTGCCGTTTTGAACTGTCCATTGCGGTGATTTCCAAAGGACCTCTGTCCGGATGGTCCTGGCATCCGCTGTATCCCCGACAACCTTTGCCGATATGACCTCCCATGAAAAGTCAACGATCTCCCATCCGTCGCCGATCCTTTTATCCCCGATATATAGTTGGTGCCACGCCCAGAAGATCCCGCGCTGGTGAAGATGGTCTGGAGGGAAATCCTCTGTGAGCACCTGGCCATCCAGTGTGTAGAGCGGATGGATGTAATTGGCACGGGTGTAGGCTCCGTTCAGAGATTTTTCACCGGTTTGAAAGGTGAGCACACTGTCTTTCCCTTCTGTTACATGGATGGCATCCGGACGGATGTCGATTTCTACCTTTTGAGCGGATGCAATCTTTCCGGAATGCAGAAGAAGGATCAAGGCGATAAGTATCGTTATCCTCATATATCCATCCATTTTTATTTTTCTATATGATTTTCCAGATTTCTTCTCATTGCTCCTTTCCGCAGTCGGCATTTCCGCTGATATCCGGTATTCCGCGCTAAAAATCTGCGATCTGCGCCCTG
>JARQTN010000082.1:0-5051 GCA_029976695.1 Lewinellaceae bacterium | reverse complement strand
AATCTGCGATCTGCGCCCTGCAATCTGCGATCTGATATCCGCGAGTACAATTTTTGCAGATCAATTGATCTCAGAATGAAAGCTTGGACTGCATCCCAATATTTCATTCCTCGATCGGCATTTCCGCTGAGCTTTAAAATTCCTCATTCCTTCAACTCAATCCTGAATACTGTATCCAAATCATCCGGCATGATGTAGTTGAAATGGATCTGGTGGTTCTGCGGCGTCTTGATATTGAAGTACAGTTTATTGGTATCCCCGCTGTGATCACCCCACCATGATTCCGTCACCAGCGCTTTTTCGCCGGTGGCGAGCACGGTCACCTGTTCAACCCGATCAAAGTAATCTTTGATGTCAATATACCCGATATGCGGATACATGCGGTGCGCATACAGGATGTTGTTGTTTCGGGTGAAATATCCCCAGTCCTGCCTTCCAAGTTCTGAAGGGCCGCAGCCGTAAATACTTTCCCCGTTGACCTTCATCCAGGCTCCGATTTTCTGATAGATGTCCCAGTACGGTTCAGGGACCTCGCCGTTTTTATCCGGGCCCATGTTGAACAACAGGTTACCGCCGTTGGCCACGCATTTGACAAGGGTGTGGATGATCAGTTCAGGGCTTTTCCATTGGTGGTCATCCTTGTGGAAACTCCAGTTGTTGTTGGTCGTCAGGCAGAGTTCCCAGGGGATCGGATTGCCGTATTTGTCCAGGATCGGCTTGTCCGGCACACGCTGTTCCGGTGTGTAGTACATGTTATAATTGTATTCCCGTATTCCCCAGTCCTCATTGTTTCCCAGGCCCAATCGGTTGTTGATGATGATTCCGGGCTGGTGTTTGCGCACCATCTCGACGAGCTCTTTCGCTTTCCATTTTTCACCGTGCATGTCACCGTACGAGAAATCAAACCACATGATGCTGATGTCGCCATAATTGGTCACGAGTTCGCGCACCTGTTCGTGCATGTATGATATGTAGTTATCAAAATCATGCTCGGTATCCATATAGGTGGAGTCATTCCGGCTGGGGTGGTAGTCATCCCCAAAATGTGGGTAATCCGGATGGTGCCAGTCGATGACACTGTAATACAGTCCCACTTTCAGCCCTTCGGCCCGGAAGGCCTCTACGAATTCTTTCACGATATCACGCCCCGGCATGTGGCTGGTGATTTTGTATTCGGTGGTCTCCGTATCGAACATGCAAAAACCTTCATGGTGTTTCGCGGTGAGAATGGCATATTTCATCCCGGCCATTTTGGCCAGTTTTGCCCATTTTCGGCAATCCGTTTTTTCCGGTTTGAAATCGGCGATCAGGCCATCGTATTCTGCATGGCTGAGCTGCTTGTTGGTTTTGTACCATTCTTCCTGTTCGAGCTGGGAATAGGCGCCAAAATGGATAAACATGCCAAAGCGGTCATGCTGCCACCATTCCACCCGTTGCAGCATGTCATGATATGCCTGCGTATATGCAGCAGGTGGTTGGTCTGACTGGCCTTGCAGTTGTGCATGATGGGAAATGAAGATGAAAATGATCAACAGAATGCCTGGTGCACACTTCATATTGCTGGAGGATGATAACAGGAATCAAGGTAGGGAAAATAGGCATTCTCCTGGTATTCTCATCCATGCCTGTTAAAAGGTTTGGGCCTATCACCGCTATCTTACTTGCTTCCTCAGGATGCTGAGGATCCGGCCGTACGCAATTTCTGACAAACTCCAGGTATACCCTTCAAAGTCAGTCGTATTCACAAACTGTACGACGACCGCGTCAATGTCCCTGTGGTACCTGGCGATGCTCTGGTAGCCGGGAATCAGGCCCGTATGATCATATACGTAAATGGAGGAATAGATCTCCTGTTCCCCGTCAGCAAACAACGAACCATCGTTCAATGCCCGCAGGAAAATCCCGACATCCTCTGCCGTCGCGACCATCGAACCGTAATCAGCCGATTTGATGTCCTCTTCGATCCCGGCATAATATCCGCTCATCAAGTCGTCCATATTTACTTCATGCATCGAGGCGAAGGTGTTTTTTAATCCAAGGGGTTCCAACACTTGCTCCCGGATATACCGGAATTCGGGATAGCCAAGTTCCCTTTCAATAAGTTCGGAGATCAGCAGGTAATTCGTGTTGGAATAGGCATCATCTTCACCCGGTGCAAAGTCCGCCGGTAAGTCAAGGATCCGTTCGATTGCTTCCTGGCTGCTTTCGGGCGGATCGGTCCAGAAATCCGGGGTGTCTGTCAAATTGGGAAGACCGCTCCGGTGCTGAGCCATCATGCGCAAGGTGATCTGATCGGCATACTCGATTCTGTCCGCCAGTTCCGGTAAGTATTCAGCGAGCGTCCTGTCCAGTGACAACCGTTTTTGATGGACCAGTTTGGCGATTGTCACGGCATCATACAACTTGCCGATACTTGCGATCTTGAACAGGCCATTTGGATCGGCTGGGACCTTTTCCTCCCTGTTTTTCCATCCGGCAGCATACCATGCAGGTGGGTTACCGCCCTGGTCAACATACACGATGATACCGTCAAACCCGTACCCAATGGCGTCACTCACCTGCTCCTCGATCGTATCCGGCAGGGGCGTGATCCAGGCGCGAAGCAGGGGCCAGGGGATGAAAAACAGTGAAATCAGAGTTCCTGCGATCAGGACAATTCTGATGATCCATTTTGACTGACTTTTCTTCAAGACGAACTGGATTTTATGCAAGGTGCATTTTTCCTGTCACTCATGCTACTGGGTGGATAGATTGGGGTGTATTTTAGAATGCCTTTCTTGCAATGTAAAAGCCGTAGCTGTAAGATGCACCGAATTTCCTGTACAGCTCGATTTCGGCTTTGGTGTCCGCGATGACTTTCTTTGCCAATTCAGTGTTGCCGTTCCGTTGAAGAAAGGAATCGAATCCGGCCTCCAGCGGTTTGTAGTAGTGATCCATCCAGCTTTCCCGGGAAAGATAAAAGTATCCGGCAAGGGTGTAGCCGTTGTTTTCCAGCAGCCGGATTTTGTTTGAAGCTGTATCTATCTCAGGATACTCTGCTGTCCAGAATGTTTCGATTTCATTTGGCCTCTCCGCGGTGATCCAGGTGATTTCACTGACCGCAAGGTATCCGCCCTCCTTCAGATATTTTTTCCACAGTTTAATTCCGCGTTCAAAACCGATGTTGTAAATGGCCCCCTCTGACCAGATGATGTCGAATTTCCCTGGATGGAAGGGGAGGTTATCCATTGATGCATCAAGTGTTTTGATCCTGCTTTTCAACCCAAGCTTTTTCGCGTTACTTTTGAGTTCTTCCAGGAATTCAGGGAACAGGTCGACCGCCGTGATTTCTGCATCAAGGTGTTGTACCAGCGTCAGGGTCTGCCCGCCTGTGCCGCAGCCGATGTCTGCGATTTTGAGGGTCTGTCCGTTTGGCAGGTTCATCAGGTCAAGGGCCCTCAGGGTATCCGACACGCTTCCCGGCCCCTGCCTTTCTGTGTGCTTATGCAGGTCGATGATGAGTTGCATTTCTGTCATTTTTCCGGGGGCTGTTTGTGGTTCATGGGCGACCTTGCCCGTTGTTGAAGGCAAAAGTGGCAAATCAACGGGCTTCCGTCGCGATTTTTATTCCTGAATCATTTTCTTTTTCTGAAAAAGCATTCCTGTAGATCATCAGTGACGAAGCAGCCATGTTGAGGGTCCAGATCCCCAGGCCACCGAAAAGGAGCTGTTTCGCCGCAAGTGTCATCTCGTTGAATTCCCGGAATTCGGAAATCAATGCGCCAAGAAAATAAAGGTTGACCGCAAACAAAATCATCCCCAGGACTAGCCCGGATATCTTGTTCCGAAAGATGATCTGGGCAATCAGGATGCTGGCGAAAAAAAGAAAAAGTGGATTGAAATGCAGCGGTGGCGTATACCCTGCAAGGATCGCCAGGATGATAAAATAGATTTCAGGCAGTTTCTGGATGGTGGGTTTCACGTTTTTTTTCGATTTGTTTTGCAGGAGGCGTGTGGCCTCATGGCGGATCAAAATGTTGATGCAAACATCACAATGAAGATAGAACGGTTTTTCAGTTCATGATATGATTTCGTTTTGCAATTTTTCACCGTTTTTGAATGCCTTGATGTTTTCAAGCGTTGTGCTCGCAATTTCTTCCATTGCTTCTCCAGTAAAATAGGCCTGGTGGGATGTGATCAGGACATTCGGAAAGCTGTTCAGCCTCAGGATGTAGTCATCCTGAATGATATGCTCTGACAAATCTTTGAAAAACAGTTCCTCTTCCTGTTCATATACATCAATGCCCAAAAAACCAATTTTGCGGTCGATCAGCCCGTCGATGACATCCGCCGTTTTGATCAGCTCACCCCTGCTCGTATTAATCAGCATGACGCCGGGCTTCATCATTGCGATGGAGGCCTTATTGATCATATGTTTGGTCTCCTTTGTCAGCGGGCAATGCAGTGAGATGATGTCAGAATCCTGAAAAACATCATCCAGGGATTTGTATGCAACACCAAGCTGAACCAATTCATCCGAGGGATAGAGGTCATAGGCAACTATTTTACAGCCAAATCCGAGCAGGATCCGGCAGAAAGCAATGCCGATCTTGCCTGTGCCGATGACCCCTACGGTCTTGTTGTGCAGGTTGAAGCCAATCAGCTTGTGCAGGGAGAAGTTCCCTTCGCGCACCCTGTTGTATGCTTTGTGTGTTTTCCGGTTGAGTGTCATGACCAGGGCGATCGTGTGTTCCGCAACCGCTTCCGGCGAATAAGCAGGTACGCGGACCACTTTTAGATTGTGTTTTTTGGCAGCATCCAGGTCAATATTGTTGAATCCTGCACAGCGCAGAGCAATGATTTTGACCCCGTTTTGATGCATCACTTCAATGGTTTCTTTATTGATATCATCATTCACGAAAACACAAACGCCCTCGTAATCTTTGGTCAGGCTGGCTGTGCTGGAATTCAATTGCGTTTCAAAAAAATCGACTTCAAAATCAAAAGAGCCAGTAAATTTTCCAAAGTACTCCTCATCGTATGGCTTGGTGCTGAACATGGCAATTTTCATC
>JARQTN010000081.1 GCA_029976695.1 Lewinellaceae bacterium | reverse complement strand
GGGACTGTTTTGACGGGTGCATCAGCGACGATGTCAGACACTTTAACAGTGGCCGACATCTGGAGCGAAGGCTCGGGGGGGACGTTCCGTGTTTTGTGTTCAGCGTTTCGTGTTCCTGGACTGGCCAAAATGGATATGGAAGGTGGAAAAAAGGGGCTCAAAAAAAATTTCCTTGCAGGTGATGATAGAGCAGTTTTTTATACCCGCGACACACCTATGTTGAATTACGAATTACGGTATTCATTTCGAATTACGAATTGAATTTCAAATGAGGAATTAGGAGAGAGGAATTGATTTTTATTTTGCCAAAAGCCAAAAGCCAAAAGCCAAAAGCCAAAAGCCAAAAGCCAAAAGCCTCCTGACGATCACTCCGTTCTGTCTGGATCTCCGCTGCGCTTCGAAAAAGCCAAAAGCACCCTATTCCCTCACCTCAGCCTCTGCAGTGGCAGGAAGATCTTTTTTTCCGCCAAAACCGAAAAGCGGAAAATACCGCGGCACACTCTTCTGGTAATTGGCATATGCCGGGTACTTCGATGCGGAGATCTCCTCGCTGAAATCAGAGCTGCCCTTGAACAGGATGATCAGCAGCAGGATACCGGCGATGGACCAGTTGATCCAGGTGCCCGTCGCCACCACGCTGAACAGGTAAATGACCACCCAGACCGCTTGCTCGGCAAAATAGTTCGGGTGGCGCATGATACCAAACAACCCGTCATGAATAAAGCCTTTTTCATATTTCGTCCCGGAGATCGTGCCCTCTTTTATTCTCCTGTGTTTCTCATTCTGGAAATCCCACTGCTGCTGGTCAGCGATCGTCTCGAATACAACAAAGCCGACACCGGCGGCAAACAGAAGGTAATCCCATCCGGAAACGGGCATCGCAACGGCAGACTTGATGATGGGAACGGTCATCAGCCAGATCAGCCCCATCTGGTAAAAGGAAATGAAAAACAGGTTGAACAGGAACCACTTCCAGGGTGCCCTGAATTCCGGTTTTGCACGCAGAATAGCCCAACGGTAATCTTCCTCACCCGTCCAGAATTTCCAGCTGTACCCACCCCGGCGGGTAAAATTGTATGTCAGCCGGACACCCCAGGCCGTGATCAGGATCGCCATCAGCAGGATCCGGACATCCGGCGCGTAGGTATAGGCGATCCAGGCATATCCGATTGGCATGATGCTCCACAATTTGTCTACCTGGCTGTAGTTTTTCGTGGCTGAGGATACCAGGAAACAAAGGGAGGCGAAAACAAGGTAGACAATGCCGGAAGTTTTCAGGATGGTCCACTGCAGATCCGTGGGCCGCACGTCAAAGTTGAAGGTCAGAACCGGAACCACGATAAACGTGAACAGGAGGAGCAATGCCGTTTTCCACATCGGAAATATAATTAATTGGATAATGCCTGAAGCAATACAATTGACGAAGCAAGATAAACTGATTTTTGAAAAAATGATCCCGTTTTTCATTCTCAAGAAAATGAGGGTGATTCAGAATGCGGCAGGCCATTAGTAAAAAAGGAGTATTTTGCACAATCAGGCCCGATGTTTGCATACTGGTGGGTCGGGTACTTGAGGCCCCATTGTTTAACACCAAATCATATGAACATGAAAACACAGTCATTGCTCCTTTTCCTTGTAGCGTCTTCTTTTGCGTTTTTCGGATACACGAGCAAGCCACTGAACACGGTCACCATTACCCTGAACGTGGATACACGCGAAATTTCTGAGGAAAACCTGGAGAGGACCTGCCGGTTTGAGGGCCAGGAGCCGGAAATGTCAACACGGGATTTCATGACGCTTGTCGGGGTGCGGGACATTGTGGTCTGGGATGCCGTGTCCATCAGTGATCCGGAAAACGATAAAGTCGAGGTGACCTTGATCGAACGGAACGACGGTGCGGACCTGTTTGGAAAAGAGCGTTTGCGCGATGATGCACAGAATCGTGGTGTTGTCGTCGGCTCCGTGCTTCAGGGAAGGCCCGGGGAGGTCCAGAAATATACCATGAAAATCAAGGTATACAACGGGGCTGAGGTACGCGGCACATATGAGATCGACCCGAAACTTAAGGTGAAGGGATAAACGACACCTGCAGGATTTCCTTGATCCATAAAATGGAAAATACCCACTATCGCATATCACCTGATTGCAGGATGAAGCTTTTCTTTTTCCTGCTCCTGGTATGGATGTGGCAAATTCCAGGATTGGCGCAGGATCAGAACCTTGCCGACAGCCTTGAAGAAAGGTATTTGCAAAAACGCTTTACAGATGCAGAACAGTTTGAATTGCTAAAAACCCTTGCGGAGGAACAGAACGACCTGGACAAAAAACTCCAGTATGCAAATATCCTGATCGACCTCGCAATCTCCCGTGACTCCATGAATTATGTGACTTCGGGGTATATCCAGAAGGGCAATGCATTGAAATTCAAGGGTAATCTCAGTGATGCACTCCAAAGCTATTTTGAAGCGGCAAGGATTGCTGTTGAGCAGAAGAACACCCAATCGCAGGGGGCGATCAATGTGGCCATTGCGGATGTCTATTCCACGATGGGCAACCATGAGAGGGCCGTGACCTATTATCGGGATGGCTTTTCAATCCTGCAGGAGGTTGGTGATTCTGTCGGCCTGGCAACTGCCTTCCTGAATGCCGGCGATGAATATTTCAACTATGGAGAACTTGATTCCGCTCTCCTGTATTTTGAAAGATCCGGGGAAATTTTCAGTGCCCTCGACTACGAGGTGGGATATGCATACAACCTGGGGAATATCGGACTTGTCTATGCACAGCATGGCAGGCACAAAGCTGCGGAGGAGAATATTACACGGGCGGTTGAGATCCTTGAAAGACTGGGTGACTACTACCCGATCTCGGTGTATTTCACCTATATGTCTGATATCTACCTGGAAAAAGGGGATATGGATAAAGCACTTGATTTTGCCTACCGGAGCCTAGAACTTGCCAGGCTTCACGGGTTGAAGGAACAGATCAGCGATGCCAACCTACAGCTATCTGAATTGTACGAGGCAGGCGGGGATACGGACAAAGCCTTTGGGTTTTATCGTGAATACATAAATTACCGAGACAGCGTCAACAATATCTCGGCGGTGCAGCAAATGGCGAACATGCGCGCAGATTACGAGGTTTCCCAAAAGCAGGCCGAGGTGGACCTGCTGAATGCAGAGCGGAAAAACCAGCGGCTTGTCATGATCATTGTCAGCATCCTGCTGGCCCTCATCGTAATCCTTGCGATCGGGCTCCTCAGGCGAAACCGGTTCATCCGGAAGACCAGTGCACTGATCCAAAAGGAAAAGGAAAGGTCTGACAGGTTGTTGCTCAACATCCTCCCGGAAGAAACGGCAGCGGAACTGAAAGAAAAAGGAAAGGTCGTAGCCAAGAAATACGAATCTGTATCCGTCCTGTTTGCCGACTTTACAGACTTCACGCAATTTGCAGAAAAATCACCACCGGAAGAACTTGTTCAGACAGTAGATTACTACTTCTCAAAATTTGATGAACTGATGGACAAGTACGGCCTGGAAAAGATCAAGACAATCGGTGATTCCTTCATGGCGGCCGGGGGCCTGCCTTTTCCGACAGATGACCATGCGATAAAAATCGTCCGGGCAGCCATGGAGATGATCACGATCGTGGAAGAGGCCAGGCGCAACCCGGATCTGGATGTCGCAGGCCTTGAAATCCGGATCGGCATAAACTCCGGACCCGTCATTGCCGGGGTGGTCGGCATAAAGAAGTTTGCCTACGACATCTGGGGCGATACCGTGAATATTGCTGCCCGCATGGAATCCAACTCGGAAGTCGGCCGGATCAACATTTCTGAAAACACCTACAACCTGATCAGGGATCATTTTGAATGCTCATCCCGTGGTGCCCTCGAAGTGAAGAACCGCGGCATCATGAAAATGTACTTTGTGGATCAGGCTAAAACCGAATCCCCGGTCCCTTCCTTCAAGACAGATTAACCCGACTTATGCACAAATTTCTTAAAACTGTTTAAAAAAATATGTGTAACCTTATCATAAACAGGTACTTATTGAAGGGTTAATCCCGACATTTTTAAAATGTGATGGTACTTAATTTTGGGTATCAGAAGTATTCAATTCAATCTCTCTTTTGAATCAAAAAGGAAATGCATTTTCAATAGCGAAGGCCCGGAGGGCGGATGGTAACTCGATTCGATATTTCAGATGTTTGATCAATTGAAAAAATGCTTCTTTTATTGATATCCAGTTTATGCATAATCCGGGTTAATTCCCGATCGTGTACGAAAAACCGATGCTGAACTGCCCAAAATTTCCTTCTGAACCTTCTGCAAGTGGAAAACACATCCCGTATTCCGGCCGCACGGCCCACCGGTCCAGGTTTGTACTCACCGCCAAACCAAGATTGGCAGCGAAATAGTCAGATTGGTCTTCCCCAAGCGTCAGGAGGTATTTTGGAGACAGGTTTATATCCAGGATATGATCCACCGCAGGCCAAGTCACCAAAGCAGTGGGTTGAATTATCCAGGAATTATCGCTGCCTTCTCCCAGCGCCCTCCCAACGGACACATACCCTGAAAAAATTTCATCAACGATGTTTAATTTCGGCCCGATACCGATCACCTGGGTTCCATCATCCTCATCACCCAGCCAGATATGTTCAAACCTGAGCCTCAAATCGAATTTGTCTGTGATCCCATATGCAGCCTGAATTCCGAGATGGCTTTGGACCCCGTCTGTTTCTCCGTCTGCTGAGAAGAAACTTCGTGTGTAATGCGGCAACAATTCAACCCGGTTTTTACCGACGGTCCGGGCACTTTGCAATTCAGAAAATACCGGGGCGCATCCGACAAAAAAGAGGGAAAAGATGAAGAATAGAAACAGGACTCTCATAGTCTTACATTTTTAGGTTAAAAAATGGTTTCCGCTTGCGATCAAACGGTCATGTGTTCTTGCTTGTCCTATCAAGTTACGTCACTATTCAATAAAACGCAACCCAGATTATGACAAAACCTTCTTGGGGAGTGCCCTGGAAAGGCAGTTTATGTCATGGAAAGAATCACTCGATTGCAGGAAGGCTAAACGAAGGATGGAGTTGTAAATAATGAAGATCGGCAGCTTTTTAAACGTTACAATGATGTCCTCTGGCCTGGGAGTGATTGCATATGTGCAATCGGTTCTGATTTTAGATGACGAGAATCATGTACCGAGATGTCTCCAGGTCATTCATTTGAGCTGGTATCGATGTACTTTGAACATGAACACAAGTTTGAGAACCCTAAATACGTATGTCATGCGCAATGATCAAGCCGTATGGATTACTGGTGCATCTTCCGGCATTGGTGAGCAATTGGCCAGCAAATTTGCAAGAGAAGGGGCAAATTTGATCCTTTCAGCCCGAAACACAGAAAATCTGCAAAAAGTCAAGGACAGGTTATCCAGCGGTCCCGGCAAGGTATTTCTGCTGCCCATGGATCTTGAAAAACTGGATGAAATTCCCGAAAAGGCGGAAGTGGCATTTGCCCGTTTCGGCAAAGTGGATATTCTGGTGCATAATGCGGCAGTTGCATTAAGGGACTATGCGCTGGACACGCTGATGAAGACAGACCAGAAGCTGATGGCGATCAACTATTTTGGTCCGGTTTGCCTGACCAAACAGGTTCTGCCCCATATGCTGGAAAGGGAAAGTGGCCAGATTGTGGTGATCAGCAGCCTGACCGGAAAATTCGGTGTACCGCGGACTTCATCGTATGCGGCTTCAAAACATGCCCTACACGGATTTTTCGAGTCATTGCGCAGTGAAATTGCCGGAAGGGGCGTGAAGATCACCATGGTTGTACCAGGCATTATCCAGACCCGGATCACGGCCCATGCATTGACGGGCAGCGGTACGTTTCATGATCGTGTAGAGGAAACTTTCCGCAAGGCGTATTCCCCGGAAAAGGCGGCTGAGAAGATTCTGAAAGCCATCCGCCGCCGGAAGGAAGAAGTGTATGTCGGTGGACTGGAGTGGATCACACTTGCGATAAATCGCATTTCACCCTGGCTCCTGAGGAGGTTTATCCGCAACCACCCGATCAGGTTTGTACGCAACCTGAAGCAAAAACTGACCTTGCATCTGAAGCTGTCTGGATGATGCAGACTGAAAGGGTGAGTCAGATCGAAGCCACTGGGGTGGCACATCAAACGATTATTCAGAATAACAATAGAAGATAGATCTGTCGCTCTTTCAGAGCTTGCTCAAACCATCATTGGTTTCATGGGGCTGACACCCCATGCAATAATCTGCCGCCCTTTCAGGGCTTTGCGCTCGAACTCTATTTGGAGCAACAAACAGCCCTGAAAGGGCGGTATGTTATAGGCCCGGTCGATAGGCCGGGTGTCAGAATGATCAAAAAATGAGCCCTGAAGGGGCGGCAGATCAAACGATTATTCAGAATAACAAAAGGAGATAGATCTGCCGCTCTTTCAGAGCTTGCTCAAACCATCATTGGTTTCATGGGGCTGACACCCCAT
>JARQTN010000080.1 GCA_029976695.1 Lewinellaceae bacterium | reverse complement strand
GTTTCCTCCTTTTTCCTTTTCTGTGATTGCGGCCTCTAATCTTGCCAATCTCAAGGCCCTCATATCCTCTGTTTCACCCTTCCTGGGATGGTAATCGGGATGTTTGGCAAGTTCCTGTTCACGCATCCGGGCGGTGCGTTCTGCAATATCAGGATCTGAATTTGAGGGGGCTGATTGCCCCGGTGCAGATGCCTGAATGTTTCCCGGAGATCCAAATACACGCCGGGCCAGATCCTGAACGCTGAATATGTTCTCCCCGGAAAACTCGAAATCCGTGAGATCTTGTTTCATGATATTCCCGTTGTCGGTGATCTCCCCGTTCTGGGACCGGATGATCGGAATGAGCGTCCGGGCCTTGCCGATTGGATCGGTGTATCCCCGTTGCTCCAGATGAGTTGCCAGCCGTTCGGTCGTTTGTTGATTGGTACTCATTTCGTCTTTGTGAGTGAATGTTCGGTTAGTATGGATTCGGAATCAGATCGCCTAATGTATCCCCCTCAGGCAACGGATCTTTTTGTGCCATGATCATTACTTTCCAGTCCGGCAAGGGCAGAAACGGTGTTTTACCTCCGCAGATCTGTTTCAATGATTCCAGTGCAACGGATTCCGATATCCTTTCAACGTCAACATGGGAGTTGCCAATTCCCCCGAAAATCACATGATCAACGTAACGATCATTGGCCGAAATCCATTCTTTTGTCTGCCATTGGTAACGGAACGCCCCGACAAAATTATCATCCATTGGGTTATCCCCCGGAGTGAGCAATTCAGCGGCAACGAAAATATTGAAATAACGATCCCCCCTTTGATCACCGTACCATTGCAAGTAAAAATCTCTTTTCGGCATATGAATCGAATATTGTTTTTACAGCACCCGCTGAAAGGTTATGAAGGATACAGATCGTTATATCACAAGTGTTGGTCTCGGAGATGCGACATCATCATTGAGCCTTTATTGCTTGCTTTTCAATGCCGTCCCCTGTTCCGGCTCACTCAGGATCAAGACAGGATCAATATTCAAATTCCTGTATAGCCCGCGCGCAAGGTCCATTGTCAATCCCCTTTTGCCGTTCAGGATCTCGCTGATCCGGGATGGGGTGGTGCCCAGGATCTTTGCCAGGTCCTTTTGCTTGAGTTTACGCTGGTACATGCGCAGTTCGATCATCTCGATCAGGGACTCAGGCTTGAAGGGATATTGTGCTTCCTCGTATCGTGCAATCTCCTCGGAAACCCTGTCAAGTTCAGCCTGTTGCCCCATTGTCAGCTTTCCCTTCTCAGTCAGAATGCCTAACAGAGCCTCCATTCTTTGATTCGCTTCCTGATATTGCGTTCGATTCATTGTTCAAATGTTTTTTACGTCAGTTTTATCATATTCATTGTGGGTGCCGATGAACCGGATATACACTTTCTTTGAAATGAAAATGATGATGACTATCATCCTGAAGTCATTTCCCTTGATATTGAATACGTAGCGATGATTGCCCACATAGTCCACTGAGTTAAAGTGACGCCTGATATCCACAAGGTTTTCCCACTTTGCCTGTTTCACAATTTCATACCAGTGTAATAGCGGGATTCTTGCTGCTGGATATTTATTTGCGTATTCAACCAGTCTCCGGGGTGTGACAACTCTCATTAAAACAAAAATGCTAAATTATAGAATATAGTTCCATTTTATGGAATTATTTTCTATCCAAATTTATCATTGCATTTTTCTTTCATTCAACCCCCAGTCATAGTCAAGAAACTCGATTTTTCCTTCCCCTGACAAGGGCTCATCCGCATATTGGTTGATATACTCCCGGATTGTGCCGGAATGATCCTTGAAATCCCCGCCAAACCAGCTGAAGATCTTCGAGATCCGGGCGCCCCCGGATGTGATCTGATTGCGCAGCGGGTCATTCAGGAAGCGGTGCATGGCCGTTTCAAGCTGATCTTCCAGCTTCTCGGCAGTATAGGCTTCGTTCAATAATGGCGGGCAGGAGATGGAAGCACAGTTGATCGCCGCATGGATCCGCGGGTCATCGAACTGTTTGCGCAGGATCCTGTGCTCGATATTGTTCAGGTCATATTTAATGCCCTCGATCTCGATGAACTTGATGTCCCAGACCGAATTGACGAAAGGGATGCCGCTTTTGATGTCCTTGATGCTCTTGACCGGGTAATGATCCACGATGAGCTCGACCGTAAATGCATTGTATGCATTGATCCAGTAAGCCATTTTTTCGGTTGTCGGCCATTCTGACCTCGGGTGGGTGGATTTCATCAAGACCAGGTATGCATTCAGCGCACTTGAATCATTGATGAATCCGGGGTAATCCACGAGGCCATCGGGTCCGACATGTTTCTGTAGGAGGGCATCCCAGCCACGGTGGTCAACAGGAGGCCGCTCAGAATCGAATGAGGCAGAAGGGGGGCTGCAGCCAACGAAGGCCGCCAGGATGAAAAATAGCATAAGCACGAGTCTCCCATTCATTTTTCTGTCATTTTCAGGCATGTCTTGCAATTTAAGGCATATTTTCGCCAGATTGTTCTCAGCGATCTGTATGATGCTGACAATCAGTGAAATGGCTTTTTCCAAAATAGATGTAAATTAGCATTGTTTTACACCCACGGGGGCATCCGGATAAAATCCATGATATGGTATTCTTGGAATTCGAAAAACCACTCGAGAGCTTGTACGAGCAGCTTGAAAAGATCAAACAGGTCGGTGAACAAGGCGTCATTGATGTGTCGGATAATATCAAGGAGCTGGAAAACACGATCCGTGCCAAGCGGAAAGAGATCTATACCAACCTGACCGGATGGCAGAAGGTCCAGCTGTCCAGGCATCCCGAGCGTCCATATACGCTGTTCTATATCCGGGAGATCACGAAGAAATTCACAGAACTGCATGGTGACCGCTATTTTGGGGATGACAAGGCGATCGTGGGCGGATTGGCCCAGATCAACGGGCACAGTGTGGTTCTGATCGGCCATCAGAAGGGCGTGAGTACAAAAATGCGGCAGTACCGCAATTTCGGGATGGCCAATCCGGAAGGATATCGCAAGGCCTTGAGGCTGATGAAGCTTGCCGAGAAATTCAATGTCCCTGTGGTGACGCTGATTGACACGCCCGGCGCATACCCGGGCATGGAAGCCGAAGAGCGTGGCCAGGCGGAAGCGATTGCCCGAAACCTCTACGAGATGTCCCAGCTTCGGGTGCCGATCCTCTGCTATGTGATCGGCGAAGGGGCCAGCGGTGGCGCTATCGGCATCGGCGTAGGTGATCGTGTTTTTATGCTTGAAAATACCTGGTACTCGGTCATTTCACCTGAGTCATGCTCCTCAATTCTCTGGCGCAGTTGGGATTACAAGGAACAGGCCGCAGAAGCCCTCAAGCTTACAGCAGACCACATGTTTGAATTCGGGCTGATCGACGGGATCGTGAAGGAACCTCTGGGCGGGGCGCATACGGACCCGGCTGGGATGGCAAAGGCCCTGAAAAAGCATATGAAAAAGGAGCTTTCAGAACTCCTCGAAATGGATCCGGATGCACGGATCGCTGCACGCATTGAAAAATACAGCAAAATGGGCCAGTTCAGGCTGAAGGAGAAAGCGGAAGCACAGAGTGAAGAGGAAAGCAAATCCTGATTCAAGGATATACCATTCGATCAATCCCGTGATGTGGAGGCATTGAAAAAATACCTGTACCAAAGGAAAATCAGCCAGGGGAAGGCGAAACATCAGCCTTCTGATGAAGTCAACGTGCAGAAGGCCTCGAAGATCGGGATCATTTTCGATGCCACGCAGCTCGCTATCCGGCAGCCTGTGATCAACTTTAAGAAGTATCTGATGGACAAGGGTTTCCGGGTCAAGCTGCTAGGTTATATCAATGAAAAGATCGAGAGCATTTCATTCCCGTTTGATTACTTCTCGCTGAAAGATGTGAATTTCCATTATGTCCCGGAGGGAGACAATGTCCGTCTGTTCCTTTCAGAGCAATTTGATATCCTGATGAACCTGGACCTTGAAGATGCTCTTCCTTTGCATTATATTGCCGCCGTGGCAAATGCCGGCCTGAAGGTTGGAGCACCATCTCCCGAACATGCGCATTATGACCTGATGATCGAGACGGGGCACGAAAGGAGTGTGGATGCTTTCATAAAGGAAATCAGAAAGACACTGAACAAAATCCAATGAAAGAACAGGATTTTATCCCGAAAGGCACCGGCGTGGCGCTTGTCACGCCCTTCCGTGCCGGTAAGATTGATTTTGAATCATTAGGGATGGTCATCGACCATGTCCTGAAAGGCGGCGTGGAATACCTTGTGAGCCTGGGGACGACCGGTGAGGCGAACATGCTCTCGGAAGAAGAGCAAAAAGAGGTGCTTGCCTTTACGGTAAGCCATGCAAGGGGCAGGGTGCCCGTCGTGGCAGGCTGCTTTGCCGGGAATGATACGGCAGACGTTGTCCGGAAAATGGAAAGGTTTGACCTGGATGGATGTGCGGCGCTGCTGTCCAGCAGCCCGGCGTACGTAAAGCCTTCACAGGAAGGCATCTACCGGCATTTCATGGCACTCGAGGAGGCATCGCCATTGCCCATTATCCTGTACAATGTACCTGGCCGAACAGCCTCAAATATGTCTGCGGACCTGTGCCTCAGATTGGCAAATGCATCTCAAAAGTTTATCGGAGTGAAGGAGGCATCGGGTGATCTCGTCCAGGGGAGCAGGATCGCCAAATACGCTCCGGATCATTTTCACCTGCTGTCCGGGGATGATCCCACGGCACCCGGCCTGATTGCCTGCGGGGCCATCGGTGTGATCTCCGTGATTGCAAATGCATTCCCGGCCATTTTCAGTAGTCTGATCAGGGATGCTTTGTCCGGTAACCGGGAAGACGCCATCCGCGGTCATCAAAGGCTTCTGGACCTCCACCCGCTATTGTATGTGGAAGGGAACCCAGTCGGGGTAAAGGCTGCCCTGGAGATCCTCGGCCTTGCCAGAAGGGATGTCCGCCTACCGCTTGTACCGCTGAGCCAACCATATTTCGCGCAACTGGAAGAAAGAATCGGTGAGCTTCTCGCCTGAAAAGTAGCCAATCAAGTCGCTTCAATCCGGTATGCAAGTGTCTGAAAATTAACGACCAGTGATGCTTCTGATTCGTTGTTTTTCCACTTAAGAGTAAGCCTTTCATCAGCTTCAGATTCCAGGAACGAAAAGTCACCTTCAAATGCCGGATGGGTATTCCTGAACCTGATCAGTTCCAGGAGTTTTTGGACCCAGGGTGACTGTAATTTCAGCTCCAGTTCTTCCCCGGTAAAGGAGTGCCTGTTGATGTCCCTCCCCACATTGGTTTGGGCGAGCAGTTCCATGTCGTTTTCGCCGCACAGCAATCCCACATAATAGACCTGGGGGATGCCCGGTGCAAAGAACTGGATGGCCCGGGCCAATAAATAAAGATTGTCATCCCTGCCGAGGGCATCATAGAACGTGCAATTCACCTGGTACAGGTCCAGGTTGGATGCGGCGGTACCCGTTGCCTGCCTGCTTTGCCCCTTGCTCCGCCGGTGGATCTCATCCACGAGTGCATCCAGTTCATCGTCGGGGATCAGTCCGGGCTGGTTGACCCTGTCTTTCCCGGGGCCGATGTCGATCACACCGATGCCGTCGTGGGTATCGAGGACAGTGAAGCAGTTTCGCGGAGCGATTGCAAACCATTTTTTTAGGTACCGGCCTGTCTTTTTATAGATCGCATGGAGGACCAGCGGGGGGAGGGCGAAGTCATAGACACGATCCACCTGGCGGGCGATTTCGATCTGGTCCCGGTAATAGGAGTGGATTTCCACCAGGACCTCGATCTTGAGTTGATGTGCCTTTGATGAAAGGCGTTCGATAAATTCGTATGTCTCCGGGATCATGAAACAGCGTGTACCGGCCCTTTTGATCGCATATCCGGCTGCATCCAGCCGGATGGAAGTCACGCCTGCCCGGGCGCATGTATCGAGGATCTTGTCCAGGTATGCCCTTCCTGCCTCTGACTCCACATTGATGTCCAGCTGGTGCGGGGTAAATGTTGTCCAGCAAAGTTTCCGGCTCCCGTCAGCAAGTGTTTGCGCAGTGAAAGGCATACCGGGCCTCGGCCTGTAGATTTCCAGCAGGTCATTTTCCGAAGCACCATTCGGGAAAACAGTGGAGTAAGTCAGAAACAAACCCGCGTAGGTGGAGTTTTCGCCTTTCTCCTGGTAATCCCTGAATTGTGGAGACTGGTCAGAAATATGGTTGACGATCACATCGGCCATGATGTCAATGTCAGCGGATAGTTTCCGGATGTCTTCCCATGTCCCCAGCCTGGGGTCCACCAGTGTATGGTCGATCGGGTCGAAACCGGCATCCGCTCCATCGATGGGGTAATAGAAGGGCAGGATATGGACAGTGCTGAAGCAATCCGGAAAGTGCCTTCCAAGGAGTTCGTGCAAATCGCTGATCTTTCCGTCCTTCTGGATCCGGTTTACATATGTGATCAGCTGGACTTTGTTTTTCAT
>JARQTN010000079.1 GCA_029976695.1 Lewinellaceae bacterium | reverse complement strand
ACGCGCGCCTTTACGTTGCAATCTCCACGATACCGAATATCGCCGCTGCCTGAGATACGGGCATCCAGATCACCGGTCACATAAACCTTGACATCTCCGCTGCCGCTGATGGAAACAGTACTGTTCTGCACTTTGAGGTCCGCTGCATCCACATCGCCGGAGCCGCTGATGTGGATCTCATTTGAAACGCCGCTGCCTGCAAGGGTGATGCTTCCGGAGCCGCTGATCGAGGATTCGACTGCACGGGCATCAAGGCTCATTTTGATGTCTCCTGATCCGCTGACACGCAACTTCAGGTCATCCTGGTTGGAGAAGTGACCGTCCGACCGAATATCCCCCGAACCACTGACGGCCACATAAGATAGCAGCGGAACGGTGATATAGATCTTGACCGGCTTTGCCTTGCGCACGTTCTTTTCAAACTGCACATGCCAAACGTCTTTCTTCACATCCCGTCTGATATTCTCGATGATATTCTGCTGGGCTTCAACCACAACTTTTTGCCCGCCACCCTGGATCAGGAAGATATCCCCGCTGAAATCGAGGGATACGCCGGTAAACTTGTCCAGTTTGATTTCCTGTTTCACGACATCACCCTCACCGGTGATGGATCCTTTCAGCCAGCTTTGTGCATGGCTATGGAGAAAAAATAATGATACGAGGAACGCCAGGAAGATTTTTGATTTCATGTCATTGCATTTTAAGTTCTATGTTAAGGACAGCCCGAAAAAGCTAGGGTTGCAGTCAGGCAGGCTGATCTGCAGTTTCATCTTCAAGAATTTGATGTAATTCGGAAAGGTGCCTGATCTCATAGGTGGGCATGACCCCGGCCCTGTTTTCAAGTCCTGCCGGATTGAACCAGCAGGTGTCAATCCCGTAGTCACTCCCCCCCTTGATATCCGAGGTGGTACTGTCGCCGACAATGATCACGCCCTGCTTGTCAGGCTTGCCCATCTGCTCGAAGAGCAAGTCAAAGTATGACCTGTCCGGTTTGGCAACACCTACCTCTCCCGCCACCTGGATCACATCAAACAAGTGGGTGAGTTTGGCGATTTCCAGGCGTGGGCGCTGCACTTCAGGAAGCCCATTGGTCACAATAGCCATTTTGACGCGTCCATGCAAATGGCTCAGGATCTCATCTGCATAGTCCATCAGGAATGGTAAATGGGGCAGTTGCTCCAGGTAGCGGTCATGGAAAGTCACAGGGTCTGCGGTTACACCTTTCATCTCGAAAAACAACCTGAACCGCTTGTACCGCAATGTATCCCGGTCGATTTCCCCCGTTTCATATTCCTCCCAGCATCGCCGGTTGATCTCATGATAATCCGCATAGTCAAGCGGCTGGTCAATCCCGAATTCGCGTGCCGTCATTTTGATCGACTCCTGGGCTGACCGGTCAAAATCGAACAGCGTATGGTCCGCATCGAACAGGACCCAGTGATACCGAAAACCATTTACAGGTGCATTCATCACGACAAAGATAAAAAGTCCGGGATTCGGTCAGATTTCCGATCTTGGGGAAAAACGACCTGCCTTGAAAGCAATATTTATCAGAAAATTTGGTCCGACTGAAGAAGCATTTGAATTCCGGGATATTGAGATCCCGGCCCCCGGTGATCATGAAGTGTGCATTAAAGTGTCGGCATCAGGCGTGAATTTCGCTGATATCATGATGCGGAAAGGCCTGTATGCAGACAGTCCTGCACCGCCATTCATTCCCGGTTACGATGTCGAAGGTACAGTACATGCGGTCGGATCCGGTGTGACTGAATTCAGGCCGGGTGATCGCGTATTTGCCCTGACCCCATTCGGCGGGTATGCAGAATACGTCAAGACCAGTGTCCTTGGCGTGGCAAAACAACCTCACGGGGCGGAACCCGGAACTGGTACAGCACTTGCGACACAGTACGCCACGGCGTATTACGCAGCAGAAATCGCACAGACGCTTTCTGCGGGTGAAATCGTGCTCATCCATGCGGCTGCAGGTGGTGTCGGCACGGCATTGATCCAGCTTTGCAAGCGGCGCGGCTGCAGGATCATCGGGCTGGCCAGCACGGAAGAGAAAATCAAATACCTTGAAGGCATGGGCGTAGAATTCCCCATCCGGCACACAGAGGTCGATTTTGTGGAAGAGGTTGAAAAAAGGATCGGCAAGCGAATGGTGTCAGCGTACTTTGATAATTTGGGGGGCAAATCCATCCGGAAAGGAAAAAAACTGCTCATGCCCGGGGGGCGGATCATTTCATTTGGCGCCGCTTCATTGACCAGTAATTCGATCATCGACAAACTCAGGCTGCTGTTCGGTTTTGGGTGGTTTTCACCGATCTCCTACCTGCAGAAAAGCCAGTCATTCATCGGGGTGAATATGCTGAGGGTTGCCACCTCCAAACCTGAGCTCCTGGGAAGGATATTACAAGAGGTCAGCGCCTGTTATGAGGGCGGCGAGATCAGGCCAACCATTGGCCAATCGTTCCCGGCCTCCGACGTCGGGGAAGCCCACAAATTCATGGAAAGCCGGCAGTCCATCGGGAAGAATGTGCTCGTATGGGAAAAACTGTAAATAGAAGCATCGAATGCGGGCTTTTTCTTCAGAGTTATCCTTGCAGGATATAAAAGTGCATCGAAATATCTATTTTCAGCTGCGATAAGTAAATGCATACACCCGGTCCTTCCCTTTAGCCATGCTTTTTCGGAACCGGAGTCCGCGGTGTAGCTGATCGCATCACCGCTTGAATTGACTTGCATGAACCTGACTGAAAAAGAGAAATCTGAACTCCTGAGTGTATACAATGCCTACTGGGATTGTTATCTCAATGGTGATGTCGAAACCATGTCCGAAATCCTGGATGACAATTACACGCAGGTGGGCAGTGCCGAAGATGAGGTCTTTTTAAACAAGGAGGAAGCTGTTCAGTTCCTGCAAGAAACGATCGATCAAGTTGCAGGAAACCTTGAGATGCGGGACAGGGTCACGATCCCTGAATACCATGCGGATCAAGTCATGATCCATGAGCGCTGCGATGTCTATGCAAGAAATGAAAGCGAATGGATCTTCTATGCAAAATTCAGGGCGACCACATTAATGCGCAAGACAAAAACAGGGTGGAAGTTTTTACACCAGCATTCTTCCTTTCCCGATCCCCGCACGGGTGAAGGTGAAAACATCAACATAGACGAAGTCGCTGCGGAAAACAGGCGCCTGAAAAAAGCTGTCGAAGATAGAACGAGGGAACTGGAGCAAAAAAACAGGGCACTGGAAATCGAGGCATCTCTTGAGCGTGTCCGGTCAAGGAGCATGGCCATGCATCAAAGTTCTGAAATGCTTGAAGTGGCACACATCCTGTTCCAGGAAATCCGCAGCCTGGGCGGCGAATTGTGGGGAAGTGGAGTGATCCTCTGCAATCCGGACAGCGAAATCGACGAAGTCTGGTTTGCCAATGAGAACGGCATCCTCCCACCGATCGAAATGCTCAACTCGAAGGACCCCACGCACCTCAGGATGTACCAGGGGTGGAAAAAGGATCTGGAGCTGTACCAGGAAACAATGGACGGGGCAGACCTGGAAAAGCATTATCAGAATATGCTGTCCATCCCGTCTGTGCGTCCGCTTTTTGAAAATATCCTTGCCTCAGGCCTTACATTTCCGAAAAAACAAACCTGGTATGCCGCCTACTTCCAGTTCGGTTATATCCTGACCATTACCCTTGAGCCCTATCCACGGCCGGAGATCCTGACCCGTTTTGCCAAAGTGTTCGACCAGGCCTATACCCGTTTCCTCGACCTGAAGAAGGCTGAGCAGCAAGCTCGGGATGCCCAGATTGAAGCCGCCCTCGAACGTGTGCGGGCAAGGGCGATGGCCATGCACAAAACAGATGAATTGACTGATGTGCTCTGTGTCCTTTTCGAACAGTTTGATGTATTGGGGATCAAGCCGGTCCTTACGCACCTGACCCTGTTTGACGAGGAGAATGAAACCTTTACCCTCCGCATCACGACTTCTGCCGAGAATCGCGTGATTGCCGAGCAGCTCATCGACGTAAATGCTGTCGAGGCTTGGAAGCAGTCATTTGCCAACTGGAAAAAAAGTGAACTGCATGCCATCGACCTGATCGATTACCCGCCGGAATCCCTGCCCATGCTGTGGGATGTGCTGGACGAGGTCATGAATGCATTGCCCGATGACCACAAGATCCATCCTGAAGACTTTCCAGATGGTTTGTACACGACCCAGGGGCACTGCAAATACGGATATATCGGGCTCAATCACACGCGCCGGGCGACAGAGGAAGAGAAACAGATCGTAATCAGGTTTGCGAAGGAATTCGGGAGGCTTTACCAACGGTTTCTGGATCTGCAGATAGCTGAAGAGCAGGCCCGGGAAGCGCAGATCCAGCTTGCCCTTGAAAGGGTGCGCGCCAGGACGATGGCCATGCACCAGAGTGAAGAACTCGCTGAAACAGCATCCGTCCTCTTCGAGCAGTTTGAAGAGTTAGGTGGAAACCCGGACCGGATGAACATTTGCATTTTCAATGAGGAAGAGCACATCCTTGAACTTTGGTCAACGGAACTGGGCGGCAAGCTGATCAGTAAAAGCCACAGTGCAAGCCTTGATGAACCTACGACCATCGCAAAGTTTTACCGGGCCTGGAAAGCCAATCAAAAATCAGTTGTGGTCAGGCAGGAGGGCAAACAACTTGCTCAGTGGATCGATTTTGTACAGAATGAAATGGGCCTGGAACTGATGGAAGACCGTGTCCAGAAACAAAGGTTTCAAACGGGCGCATTATTCTCGAAGGGATTGCTGATCCTGACGACCAATGATGCCCTGCCTGAAGACATGATCCTTTTACTGGAACGCTTTGCACAGGTATTCAACCTGACATACACCCGCTTCCTCGACCTGAAAAAAGCTGAAGCCCAGGCACGGATTGCACAGATCGAGGCTTCCCTCGAACGGGTGCGGGCGGAGATCGCTTCCATGCGGACAACCGAGGACCTCCAGCGCATTACGCCGCTCATCTGGCGTGAACTCACCACACTCGACGTGCCATTTTTCCGATGCGGGGTGTTTATCATGGATGAAACAGCACAAATTGTGCATGTCCACCTTTCGGACCCGTCCGGAAACCCCCTGGGCGCGATGCACCTCCCCTTCGATGCCGGCGAACTGACCATCGAGACGATCAAAAGCTGGAGAAAAAAGGAAGTCTTTACCAAACACTGGGACAAGGAAGCTTTTGTCAACTGGATGCAACTCATGCATGAAATGGGTCAACTGCAGGACTCCTCGATTTACCAGGGCTCTGAGACTGCCCCGGAATCGCTGGACCTCCATTTCATTCCCTTTAAACAGGGCATGCTGTATGTCGGAAATGATACACCCCTCGGCAATGACAAAATCGAACTTGTACAATCGCTCGCGGAGGCCTTCTCCATCGCTTACTCCCGATATGAGGATTTCGTCCGGATCGAACAGGCGAAGCAGCAACTGGAAAAAACCCTGGCTGACCTGAAGCAAGCGCAAACCCAGCTCATCCACTCGGAAAAAATGGCTTCGCTGGGTGAACTGACGGCCGGCATCGCCCACGAGATCCAGAACCCGCTCAATTTTGTGAACAACTTTTCTGAAGTCAGCAACGAACTGATTGAAGAAATGTACGAGGAACTCGAAAAGGGGGACCTGGAGGAAGCCATCGCTATTGGGCAGGATATCAAACAAAACCTCGAAAAGATCAACCACCACGGGAAACGGGCGGACAGGATCGTAAAAGGGATGCTCCAGCACAGTCGCACTAGCGCTGCTACAAAGGAGCCAACCGATCTCAACAAACTGGCGGACGAATATTTGCGGCTTGCATACCATGGATTGCGTGCCAAAGACAAATCCTTCAATGTGCAGCTTGAAACGAAATATGATTCTTCCATCCCCGCAATCGAGGTGATACCCCAGGAGATTGGCCGGGTGATCCTGAACCTTGTCACCAATGCCTTTTATGCTGTATCAGAAAAGAAAGCCCGGCTGGCAGAAAACGACATTTCCCGGGACTATGAACCCATCGTTTCACTGGTCACAAAAAAAGCCGGAAGACAGGTTGTGATTTCTGTCTGGGACAATGGAAACGGGATCCCTGAAAAGGTCCGGGACAAGATCTTCCAGCCCTTTTTCACGACCAAACCCACCGGACAGGGTACCGGCCTGGGGCTCTCCCTGAGTTATGATATCATCCGGGCCCACGAGGGAAGCATGGAAGTCGATACCGAAGCGGGGCAGTTCACTGAACTCAGGATCCTGTTGCCCCTTCACAACGGGCATCCATCCTGATCCCTGCTCCTGGACCGAATTCCCGGGTTGAAAATCGGCATGCAGATGCTATCTTTAAGCATGTATTTTCAAAGACTTTGCTCATTACTGCCCTTGTTCATTGGCCTTATCTCTGCTGCATTCAGCCAGGTGCATTCCCCGTCGGCGTGCGGCCCGGTGCCCGATGAAAACCAGCTCTGCTGGCAGGAAATGGAATACTACGCATTCATCCATTATTCCATCAACACGTACACGGATGCAGCCTGGGGATTCGGGGATGAAGACCCGTTTTTGTTCAACCCGGACAGCCTGGACACCCGCCA
>JARQTN010000078.1:125825-149643 GCA_029976695.1 Lewinellaceae bacterium | reverse complement strand
GACAAGATCCTGTTCCCGCGCGTTTCCCATTCGGATACCGACAGGCCTGCCAGGTACAGGCAATGGATGCAGTACCTGGGCTATTCGAAAAATGCAAAACCATCCTTCGCCTTCAACCTCCATTATGCATTGAAATACCAGGTCGGATTCATGTACTGGCGCTATTTCATGTGGAATTTTGTCGGCAGGCAAAATGGCGAACAGGGTTTTGAGCCATGGAACAAGAAGAGTGGCCACTGGCTTTCGGGGGTCAAATTCATTGACAGCAATAGGCTGTACAACCAGAACAAACTCCCCGACACAATCAAAAACAATGAAGCCCGGAATACATATTATTTCCTTCCGTGGATCTTCGGCCTGATCGGTTTTGTATTCCATTTCATGCAGCGAAAACGGGACTGGACAGGACTGGTCGTACTTTTCCTGTTTACCGGCCTGGGCATCATCTTTTATTCAAACCAGCCGCCGCGCGAACCGCGCGAGCGTGACTACGTGCTGGTCGGTTCGATCTTTACATTTTGCATCTGGATCGGCCTGGCTGTGCCTGCGATCTACAGGATGATCCAGCAAAGGACGAAAATGGCAGGCATGACGGCAGCCCTGATCCCGGCCCTCTTTGTGCTCATCGCTCCTCTATTGATGGGATTCCAGAATTTTGACGACCACAGCAGAGCCGGCCACTATGCTTCGCGGGATTACGCGATCAATTTCCTCGAATCATGCGATCCCAATGCCATCATTTTTACCTACGGGGACAATGATACCTATCCGCTCTGGTATGCGCAGGAAGTTGAAAATATCCGCCGGGATGTACGTGTGGTCAACCTGAGCCTGATTGCCGTAGACTGGTACATCAATGGACTGCGCAGGAAAGTCAATGATTCTGCCCCGATCAAACTGACCATCCCCGAGGAAGCTTACAGGGGCAAGAAACGAAATGCTATCTATTACCTCCAGGATCCATCGACGGTGGATCCGCCCATGGCACTGGACCAGGCGTTGCAATTCATCAGCGTGGACCGCGATATGAAGATCCAGGGGCAGACGCTTGAAAGCTACCTGCCCTCGAGAAACCTGTACATCCCGGTAAACAAGGCTCGGGCGATCCAGTCGGGATGGATCGGCGAAGAGGAAAGGGACAATATCGTGGACCAGATCCCGATCCAGATCAGGAGCAGCTATATTACAAAAGACAAGCTGGCTGTACTCGATATCCTGATGAGCAATATTTACGACAGGCCGATCTACTTCTCTGTCACCTGCCAGCAGGAAAAACTCATGGGGCTCGAGGACTACACACAGCTGGAAGGCCTGGGGCTGAAGATCATTCCCGTCAGGACACCGAGCCAGCAGCAATTCTACATCTACGGTAGCGGGCGTGTCGATACGGAAAAGGTGTTCGAAAGGGTAACCCAAAAATGGAAGTGGGGGCGTTTTGACGAGGAGGAAATGTTTGTGGACAACAGTTATGGTGCCAGCATCCAGGCCCAGAAGATGGTCATCTGGAGGGCATCAGAACAAATGATCAAGGAAGGAAAAGTCGATCAGGCTGTGGCATTGACGGACCAGTACTTTGCAGCCTTCCCACACATGAACTTCCCGTATGACGGAAGGACGATGCCGCATATCAACATTTACATCCAGGCGAGGGCCTATGACAAGGCAAAGAAACACATCCGGATCCTGGCGGAAGAAACGGCAGACTGGATGGAATTCTTCGACTCCCTCAGCGAGGAAGAGATCCAGGCCGGGTTCATGAACGATTACCAGCTGGCCAATAGCACTGTCCAGCAGATCCTGCAAATCAGCCCGACCTTGAATGACCCGGCTTTTACCCAGGAAATGAAAAACCTGTTGGACCCCTACCGGGTTCAACCTGTAGAATAAGCCATATGGAAAACAAAAAAGTAATTTCAATCGGGTGTGATCATGCCGGCTTCCCCTACAAGGATGCCATCAGGAAAATGTTGGAATCACAGGGGTATGAAGTCATCAACAGGGGGACAGACTCTCCGGAATCAGTGGATTATCCTGATTTCGTCCATCCTGTGGCCGAGGATGTGGAAAGCGGTAGATCCTGGATGGGCGTGATCATCTGCGGCTCGGGGAATGGCGCGGCAATGACGGCAAACAAGCACCAGGGTGTGCGTGCCGCCCTTTGCTGGGATAATGAGATTGCCTCCCTTGCACGCCAGCACAATGATGCCAATGTCGTATCCATCCCGGCCCGGTTCGTCAATGAAGCGACCGCACTCAGCATTGTCGATACATTTTTCAACGCCTCCTTTGAGGGGGGCAGGCATGCAAGGCGCGTCAATAAAATTGCCTGCACATAAAAAGTATACCGGATATGAGATATTTATTCGGGTGTTTCCTGGCACTCTTTATATTCAACCACACCTTTGCACAGTACACAACTGCTGAAAACGAACGACACAGCCAGCCCTCATTTTATGCCGAAACGATTACGGCTGATGACCTGAAAAGCTATCTTTCCGTTTTGGCCTCGGATTCCCTGGAAGGAAGAGAGACCGGAACCAGGGGCAACGAAATGGCTGCTCAGTTTCTCGCTGAAAAGATCAGATCATTCGGTATCCCGCCCGTGCCGGGCACCGGCAGTTATTTCCAGGAAGTGGATTTCACCAGAATGAAGTGGGATGACTTATCATTGACTATCAATGGAAACACTGTCCAGCACAAGCGGGATTTTGTGATGGTGCCAACGATCAACCCAAATTCAGACATCCGAATCTCTGAAGATGCATTTGTTTTCATGGGGTACGGGATCGACGATCCTGCCTATAGTGATTACAATAACCGCGATGTTGCCGGCAAGGTTGTGCTGATATACAGCGGGGAACCGATGGACAAGGACGGGAATTTCCTGGTTTCAGGCAATCAAACCGCCTCGGCCTGGTCCTTGTCTTTCGAAAAGAAACTCGAGGCGGCACAGAAAGCGGGTGTCAGGGCATTGCTTGTGATCGACAGCGATATCAGGGAGAAGGCCGCAAAATACAGGGGGGAACTAATCGGCGGAATTACCCTGATGGGGCCTCCCGAAGCATATGGCGCCGACTATCCACCCAATCTCTGGCTGTCCCCGACAATCGCAAAGGAAATGTTGGGTAAAAGAATGAAAAAGGTGATCCGGGCGAGGAAGAAGATCTCCCGAAAAGGGAAATTGAAGCCCGTTGAGGTGGATGGCAAGATCAAACTGGATGCCTCAATGTATGTCTCTTCCATGCCGGGTGTCAATGTGCTGGCCTATATTGAAGGCACTGATCCCGACCTCAAGGATGAACTGGTCGTCATTTCCGCCCATTATGATCATTTGGGCAAGCATGGCGATGATATCTATAACGGAGCGGATGACAATGGCTCGGGAACAAGCGGCGTACTCGAAATCGCGCAGGCTTTCCAGGTTGCCAGGGAAAAAGGTGCCGGGCCACGGAGAAGTGTCCTGTGTCTTTTCGTGACCGGAGAAGAAAAAGGGCTCCTGGGCTCTCAATTCTACTCGGAACACCCGATCTTTCCACTGGAAAATACGGTTGCCGACATCAATATTGACATGATCGGTCGGGTCGACGAGTTGCACCAGGATTCCAACTATATCTATGTGATCGGCTCGGACCGGCTCAGCACCGAGCTCCACCGGATCAATGAGGAGAACAATGCCCTGTATACCAAGCTGGAACTGGATTACACCTACAATGCAGAAGATGACCCAAACCGGTTCTACTACCGTTCAGACCATTATAATTTTGCAAAACATGGCATCCCGTCCATCTTCTTTTTCAGCGGGACACATGAAGATTACCACCGCCCTTCGGATACGGTAGACAAGATCATGTTCGGGAAGGCAGCGATCATTGCAAGGCTGGCATTTTACAATGCCTGGGAACTGGCCAACAGAGATGAACGCATCCGGGTGGATGTCAAACCAAAGACCTGACAAAGGCACAATCCATCCTATTCAATATCGCCGATCAGCCGTTTCATCCACGGTACAAGGACAAACATCAGGATGGAGGCGACCAGGCTGGTGCAAAATACCGCAAGGAAAATGTATTTCAGCGGGAACGTTTCGAATAATCCGCCGATCCGTCCGCCAATGTAGTTTCCTGTAGCCGCCCCTAAAAACCAGATCCCCATCATCTGCCCGACGATCCGCTGTGGTGCGAGCTTTGTCATGGCGCTCAGCCCGACGGGAGAAAGGAACATCTCCCCGATCGTATGCACGAGGTACAGTGTTAGCAACCACATCATCCCCACGCGTGTGCCTGTTGCCTCGATTTTCATCGCGGCCGGCACGAGGATGAGAAAACCGACACCAACCAGCAAGAGGCCGATGGCAAACTTGAACGGAATGGAAAGCTGGTTTCCTGTCCTTTTCAGATAGATCCAAAGCCAGGCAAATACAGGTGACAGGATCACAATAAAGGCAGCGTTCACGCTTTGCCACCAGGTCACTGGAAAATCCCATCCAAGGATCACATTGTTAGTGTTCCGCTCGGCAAACAGTGTCAGGGTCGAACCTGCCTGCTCATATGCGGACCAGAATAATGCTGCTGCAAGGTACAATATGATAATAGCGGTGATCCGGCCCTTTTCCTGCTTTGTGAACCCACCTTTTGAAAACAGGGCTCCAAAATACACGATCGGGAGAGCCACAAAGACCACGCCCATCAGGTCTGACAAACTGACGACAGTGATCGGATAAATCCCGATTTTATGGACAAAGTAGAGCAATGCAATGATGATCAGGGTCCATATTCCGGCGCTCCTGAGAGACTTCTGTTGTTTGGACACCTCTGTGGCATCGTCAGACTGCACAAACTTGCCGGCATCGCCGAGATGCTTTGCGCCAAGGACATACTGGATCAACCCGAGGACCATGCCGATCCCCACGACAAGGAATCCAAGGCTCCAGTCAATCCTTTCGCCGAAATAACCTGCCACCAAAGGAGCCAGCAGCGCGCCGATATTGATTCCCATATAAAAGATCTGGAAAGCGGAATCCCGCTTGACATCCCCCTGCTCATAGAGGGAACCGACCATTGTACTCACATTGGGCTTCAACAGCCCGGTCCCGATCGCAATAAAACCCAATCCTGTAACGAACCCGCCGAAACCAAGATTCGCCGCAATGATGAAATTGCCGATGGCAATCAGGATCCCGCCGTACAGGACCGCTTTACGTGCACCGATAAACCGGTCCGCAATCCAGCCACCGGGCAGGTTGGTCAGGTAAACGATCGATACATACAGGGCATACAGGGCGCCGGCTTCCATTGCCGTCATCCCGAATCCGGGATTTTGTCCGGTCACGGATGCGACCATATAGAGCACGAGCATCGCCCTGCCGCCGTAATAACTGAACCGCTCCCACATTTCGGTAAAAAAAAGCGTGGCAAGCCCCCTGGGATGACCGAAAAATGTACTCATTTCCTTGATTTAGATGCCAGTTAGCGAATATTTCCCTGATGCTGAATTGAGCGCAAGGGAACGCCGCAAAATAGGGGAATAAGTACAAAAAGGAGAAGCAGGACACATCTTATTTTGTGTGCGGTACTCCAAACCAAAAGTAAGTAATGGCGGGATTTGATATCCGGTATGTTCTTTGTCAAAATTAATTACATTTATGCCGCGTTAAGGCAAACGAAACCAAAACAGATTACCTTCACTTCACTGATGAAGTACTTTTCACAAAATCTAAAAGCATGAACCTGAATATTGCCAAAGGACACCCAAATGGCCTGATGACCCTGTTCTTCTCCGAAATGTGGGAACGTTTCTGCTACTACGGGATGCGGGCACTCCTCACTCTTTACCTCGTGAAATCCCTGATGATGGGTGATGCTGAAGCAGCATTGATCTATGGGGCATATACGGGCCTGGTCTATGCTGCTCCGATCATTGGGGGGAGGATGGCAGACCAGTACCTGGGCTACCGGAATGCGGTACTTCTCGGTGCAGTTCTGATGGCGATTGGTGAATTCCTCATCCTGGGTGGCACGGAACATTTTCTCCTGATCGGCATGGGTGCGATCATTATCGGAAACGGGTATTTCAAGGCAAATATCTCCACGATTGTGGGCAAGCTTTACGAAGAGAATGACCCGCGGCGGGACTCCGGTTTTACGATTTTCTACATCGGGATCAATATTGGTGCATTGCTTGCCACAACGGTTGTGGCATTCGTGGGTGAAACCTATGGCTTCCATTACGGGTTTGCGCTTGCCGGCGTAGGTATGCTGGCCGCTTTTTTCATCTTCTGGTTCAACAGGCACAAATATGCTGCTGCTGAAGGCCTGGACATTACGGAAGCCGGAAAGCAGAAAGTATTCGCCGGCCTCAATGCGGCTCAATTGGTAGGGATCGGTTCATTGCTTGTGATTCCACTGTGTTACTTCCTGATCCGGCACAACAGCTGGCTGGACTATATCCTCCTTGGGCTGTTTGTGTACATCGCGATTTCCATGGTTCTGGCCGGCAAAAAGGCGGACCGGGTGCAGGGAGTTTCGGTCTGGCGTGACAGGATGATTGCCCTGGTGATCTTCATCCTGATCAATATCACGTTCTGGGCATGCTTCGAACAAGCGGGCACATCACTCACGCTATTTGCTGACCGGAATGTGGACAGAAGCATCTTCGGTTGGGAAATGCCGGCTTCCATGACACAGTTCTTCAACCCCTTCTTCATCATCACGTTTGGTTCCCTGTTTTCCGTGATGTGGATCAAACTTTCAAAAATCGGCAAGAACCCGAGTATCCCGATGAAATTCTCCCTTGGGATCTTCCAGCTTGCCCTGGGTTTCCTGGTCACGCTTGTCGGGTTGCAATTTGTCAACGAATCATTCCAGGTGCCGCTTCTGACGCTTTTCTTCCTCTACATGCTGCATACCACAGGTGAATTGTTCCTGTCCCCGATCGGGCTTTCGATGGTAACGAAACTCTCACCGAAGAATATTGCCGGAACAGCGATGGGGGCATGGTTCCTCAGTTATGCAATTGGTAACTATGTGGGCGGCAAGATCGCCTCACTGACCGGTGGGCATGGCGGAGAATCTACGTTGAGCCTGGCGGAAGGACTTGAAAAATACACAACCGTGTTTACCAACATCGGGCTTGTCCTGATCGGGATCTCGATCCTGATTGCACTGTTGAACAAGCCGATCCAGAAACTGATGCACGGGATCACATAGGCCCTTTGACGAGGACCGGACAGTACTGTCCATCAAAGCGAAATGAAATCGTTCGCATGTTCGATGATTCAGTTATCCGATGATACGCGTATTCAGGGGAGCACAAGCAAACCATCGAACAGATTGCAGGGGATGGGTTCGGCCTCAATCGTCAAAGTAAACCGCATCAAAGGGATGTTTCAGGCCCCTGAATGATTCCAGGACGACTTTCACGCTCCCTACGGAAACAGGTGATTCGATCATCAGCGGCACCCTGTTTTTGTCGGCTGTAAACCACACATTCATTTCGGTGCCCTCCCTGAACTGGTAGCCGGCAATGACCTCCGGGCTGATGCTGTGGCATTTATATTTGCCCAGCCCGCGGAAACGCTTGATCTCATTCTTGCCAATGACACGTACTTTCAGCGGGTATTCCTCTTCAAGAAAGAGATACACCGGAAATGAGTCATTCACTGCAAAATTCTCGATTTCCTTATTTCGCACATAATAGATGATGGACATCAGGTCATGTATGCAGTCCGATAACTCATGCTGTTCGATCTGGGGGGCTTTCCCTGGTCTTTTTTTGTAACTCGAAACCTCTTTATTGACCTGGTCAAACTCGAAATGGTTGTATGCTTCATACTTTCCCTCCTTGACATCGCGTGTGAATTCCAGGGGCAGCATGGTGCGTTTGTCGATGATGGATTCATAATAATCCCGCACCTTGTAAAACCATTCAAATGCAGATATCGTCCTGCCCGTACAAGAGATCTTGTAGGTATCACCCAGGTCTTCCACGCGAAACACGACACGGCCGGCCGGCAGCCAGATAAAATTCAGCTGGTAAAAGATCTTGTAGGTGATTTCTTCGCCGGCCTGGAAAGTAGTGTTCTCTGCATTGCAGTATTCTCCGGGCAGGATACCGGGTCCCGGATTGGTCCAATGCACAGATTGGGCTACAACGCCAATCCCGACCAGAATTGCAAGCAACGTAAGATATTGTTTAAGTATGCTCATCAAGTTTGTTCATTTCTATGGGTGCGTCCCAGAATGCCCATCACATTGACCTGCTCAATCGCAACCAGGCCGATGATGGCCGGCAAAACCAGGTTTACGATCCAAATAAAAAAACTCGCACTGATCACAGATAGTTCATTCGGTTCAAATTGCTGCCATATGATTAACGCGATTTGACTGCGCGCCATTATATCGATAAACGGCGGCAGCGGAACGCCGGCGTGGAAAAGATAGATCACCGCAATACCCCAAAATGCCCAGGGCAGCGGTACTTCCACGCCAAAGAATTGAAGTGCGAGCACAAATTGAAGGCAAAAGACGAAATACCTGAGAACTGCCAGCAACAGGCCTTTACCCAATGTTTTCCGGTCATATGACTTGAGCATGACAAGATGCTGTTTCCCGCGCTCAAGGAAGCCGGGAAACTTCATGCTCCTTGTCCAACGATAGATCAGGTCGATATTGAAATACAGCAATGAGGCGAAGAGGATACCCACCACAAGGATAAAAAGCCACATGCGATCACCCTGATCACCTCCAATACCATTTAACCAGTAGATCTGGTAAAAGCCCACTGCCCCTAAAGACACCTGGACGAGGTTTTGCGCAAAGCTGCCCGCAAAGGTCGCTATTGCAGCTTCCCAGCGCATCCCTTCGGGCACAAACAATACCCTTCCACCGTATTCACCGATGCGGTTGGGCGTCAGTAAGGACAATGTCACACCCGCCAGTACAGACTTCAGGCTCACTCGCCAGGAAATTGCCGGGGTTTCAGGCAAATACAAGCGCCATTTTATCGTCTCAAGAAGCCAGTTGACCGGCATTAAGACCAGCAGTACCGTAAGTTGAAGCATCTCTCCTTCCGAAAGCTGGCGGAGGAATTCACCAAACACATCGGCACTTTGCTGCCTGCGCATGACCTGCCAGGCCAGCATCCCGGCAAAAGTCAAAGTGAGCGCTACTTTAATTGTCGTATTCCAGGCCTTGTTCTTTTGCACCACCCCGGCAAGATACCAAAGATGCAGGAAAAAGCGACTGGCGATCATTCAGCCAATAGTCGTATGTTTACGGGCAGGATGGATAAAATGGAAGGCAGACCGAAACGCATTTTGGGCGTGGACCCGGGCACGAACCTATTGGGTTATGCCCTGATCGAAACATCTGGCAATGAAGTGCGAGTGATGGACTACAATATCATCTCCCTTCAAAAATTCCGGCAACACCAGACCAAACTCAAGGAGATCTATTTGCAATTGCAGGAGGTGATCGAGACCTGGCGTCCTGACGAGCTTGCCATCGAGGCGCCTTTCTATGGGAAGAACGTCCAGTCCATGCTCAAACTGGGAAGGGCCCAGGGCGTAGCCATCGCTGCCGGGATCACCATGGGGCTACACATCACGGAATATCCGCCCAAAAAGGTAAAGCAATCCGTGACGGGCAATGGAAACGCCTCCAAAGAGCAGGTAGCGGCCATGCTCAGCCATATCCTGCACATCTCGACAGCAAACATGCATTATGATGCGACAGATGCCCTTGCGGTAGCCCTATGCCACCATTTTCAGGGGCAGGGCGGACCTGCTCAACCGAAAACAAATAACTGGAAAAAATTCATTGCCGAAAACCCGGACAGGATCAAGTAACCTTATTCCATGTTGGCAGCAATCCGCGCTGCCAGTTCCGCAAACTCTTCGCTGGACATGTCAACCCGGGGATTTGAAAAGCTCAACTGTCCTTCCGTCTGCATCGGAACAAGATGCATGTGCGCATGCGGTACCTCAAGCCCGGCCACGATCACACCTACCCGGAGGCAATCCACTGTTTTCTTCAATGCATTTGCCACTTTCCTGGCAAAGACGATCATCCCGGCCAAGGTTTCATCATCAAGGTCAAAGAGCTGGTCAATTTCCTTTTTTGGCACGACAAGGGTATGGCCCTTTGTCAAAGGGGAAATATCCAGAAAAGCATAGTATGCCTCAGATTCTGCGACTTTATAGGAAGGGATATCCCCGCGAATGATCTTTGTGAATATCGAAGCCATTGCCAATTCGTTAAAATGAAATTTCCTTGATCTCGAATTCCATCATCCCTGCCGGGGTCTGGATCTTTGCGATATCCCCGACCGACTTTCCCAGTAATCCCTCGCCGATCGGAGAACTCACGGATATCTTTTTCTCCTTCAGGTTAGCCTCAGCTGCCGACACGAGCTTGTAGGTCACATCCTTTTTGGTTTTGAGGTTTTTAATTGTGACTTTGGACAATACCACGACTTTTGAAGTATCAAGCTGGCTTTCATCGAGAATACGCGCATTAGCAAGTGTCTTTTCAAGCTGGTTGATCTTCATTTCCAGCATGCCCTGCGCATCCTTCGCCGCATCATACTCGGCATTCTCTGAAAGATCGCCTTTTTCGCGGGCTTCCGCAATTGCCCGTGCAGCTTCCTGCCGGCCATTTGTCTTCAGCTCTTCCAGCTCGGCATTGAGTTTGTTATATCCCTCCTGCGTCAGATAAGTATATCCTGCCATCTCTCTTGGGTTTAATTCAATTAAATTGATCTAAATTAAAATCGGTGGTTTCGCCTTTTCCTAAAGAAAAGGAACGTTCCCATCAAGGTCGATGAGAACGTTCGGTATTTGCAAGTATATTAAAAATCACTTATAATATCAAGCAATTCGATTCCAGCAAATTACATGGAATACCTGATCGTGATATTGTGCGTTCCGTCAAATGGATTTGTAGACCGGAATGCATAATCCACACCAAACCTGCTTGTCGTTTCCTTCTTCAGGGGCACATCGATGGATACGCCTGCACTCAGGCCACTGTACACATTCCGGTCCACATCATTAGCTGAACTTCCAAGGTCGTATCGATATCCGGCCCTGAGCATGAACATTTCGTTCAATGCATATTCCAGCCCGCCTCCAACCTGGTCCCTTGAAAACGAGTTTGCTGTGAAGTTACCCATCACTGAGATCCGGTGTCTTGTCGATGGAAGGATATCGTATGATGCCCCGATATTCAGTACAGATGGAAGCTCAAACCGGGCTGCCCGCTGGTCAACGGTAAGCTGGTAATTGACGGCACTGCCGGGATCATCCGTCCTGAAGGAAAGACCCTGCCCACCAAAGGTCATGGGGGACCCGATGTTCCGCAGTGAAATGCCGAATTTGAAATTATCGTTTTCACCTGTGACATACTGCACACCTGCATCGATCGCAAATCCAAATGCATTGACATCCGAGATGGACTCGGATACCCCGCGAAACAAAATACCCACGGAAACCTTGTTGGCAAAGGTATTCGCGTATGCAATCCCGATATGGAAAAAGCTGGGTGAATATGTCCCCCCGGTCCCTTCCGGCGACAGTTCTGTCGTGATCGGCACATCACCAAAATCCATGGCGGTCAGTGTCAGTCCGAAAGCGCCGCTTTTTCCCATGCGCTGGGAAATGCCAATGCTGTTCAGCTTCATATCCGTACCTTCAAACAGCCTGGTATGGCTGATCAGGACTTCGGTCTTGTTGATCCTCGAAAGTCCAGCGATATTCAATCGCATGGCTTCCACACCCGCGACCATGGACGTATTCAACGTATGTAGCCCGGCAGTTCTGGCCCAGGGTGTCAGGAGCAGTTCATACGCACCCGCTTCCCCCTGCCTGTCCGGGTTACCGGCGAAATTCAGCCCGTAGCAAAGGACCATGATCGCGGTAAGTAGGTAAATTTTTATATGTCTTGTCATATCCAAAATATTCTGCTTCTTTTCAAATTCTGCATCTGCCCATTACAATCCTGTCGGATCGAATTTCCTTGTCACACCAAACCATTTCAGCACACGTTCTCCCAGCCCTGGTGCATCCACGTGGATCAGGTACACCCCGCTTGAAACAGGGATGCCACTGCTGTTTTCCAGGTTCCACTCCAGGTCGGGCAGGATCTGGCTTGCTTCGATCGGAGGATTGTTCCGCGGCGGAGACTGTGGAATGGGTGTTTCATTGCGGTTATACTGCCTGATGAAACGGCCGTCGATACTGAAGATCGTGATCTGGCATTCAGCAGGAAGGTTGGTAATTTTCACCACATTGGAAAACTGGGAGGTCTCATACTCGGAATACCCGTAGTAAGGATTGGGCACGACATTGATCTGCGCCAATGCCTCGGGGATCTCTGCTTCATCAAGTTCCCTTGAATTCACGCCTTCAAACTCGATCCGGTATGTCGGAAAGCCGCTATAGCCGTCCTCGATGTTTGTCATTTGATATGGGTTGTCCACACGCAGCTTCACCACCAGGTCATTCGGAATGAGTCCATCATCAAAGGAGAGCAGCGAATCCGCAAGCAGCGGGAAACCGGCCCATTTCACATTTGCAAGCACCCGGGAAACCCGGATCGCATTTGCCGGGGACCGCAGGTCCTGGGCAAAATCCTTGCAGCCATCATACGGCTGGTCCGTCACGTAAATAAAATGCGAGCCCCCGTTATAGGCCTCAAGGTGCGTAATCGGCCCGCCTGTCGGAATGATCAGGTCGGAACTCGGATTCCAGATCATGTCGTTTCCGTTGTCCGGGAATCCGAATGCCTGCTGGATCGGCTCTGAATAAATGGAATTTTCCCCGAAGAAAATATTGAGGCGCTGGCCGGTCTCCACATCATAGGCATAGCCCGGGAACCATCCCATACCGAAATCGTTCGGCTCCCCTTCCAACACTTCGGGATCAGGTGCGCCATCGCCATCATTGTCGAAACGACTTACGGAGGGCGCTGCACGCAATTCCATATTGCTCACATCACCCTGGGCAGGGAGTTCAAGGTTGCTGTGGTATACATTGCTCGTTTCCACGACGACACAGCGGCTCCATTTTTCCTTGTCCGAAGTAAAGACGACATCCACATTATTGACTTCCTGGATATCGGACAGGTTCCTGATCAGGCGACCTGAGGGGTTGATCCAGCCAGGTGAACACATGAATCCAAGCGGGTTGATGGCCGGATCCTGGTTCCTGTCATAGTCTGCAAGAATGAACGGGATAAACTCGCCATTGCCCATCGTCGAAAGGGCATTGGTTGGATCCAGGAGAAAATCTCGTTCGATTTCTCCCGTCTTCACATAATTGTAAATCGGGATGCCATTGAAATCATCCATAATAAAGGATAACCACTCGGATCCTCCCGGATCTGCATACTCGGTACTGATGCCGATCGCACCATTGGAATCATCGTTCCGGTCGCCGACATCATCTGATTGGCCTAACAGGACGGAAAATCCGAATTCCTTGATGATCTGTTCATTCAGGGAGGCAATGGTGCGGTCTGAAAAGACCACATCGTTGGGTGAATTCTCGTCATAGAACCGCCACCTTGCATTCAGGGACAAATCTTCGGGGTCACCGTCATTGTCAAAGAACTCAAGAATATAATTCCCATCAAGAACAACAAGTGGATTCACAACCTTTACGCGGATGGGCGCAGCCCCCGGCATGTACGTCACCTCGCCATTAAATCCCGAACCATTGATGTCCTGTGTGGACACGATCTCTTCCCTTGCAGCTGAAGTGATATCAAGGAAATTTTCACCTGCCCCCTGCCCTGAAAGCCGGGTCACGACAGGTTCTTCACCATAGATGGCATTCACCTTCCTGTACACCGGCGGGTGCGGGAGTGGCTGGTAGATCCTGACATTGTTCCGGCCTTCCAGGTATGGATTTCTCTGGCCCAGCAATGTACTTTCAAAAGGATCGAATGGCTGGTAATTATTATAGGCATATGCCACTGCAGTAAAATAATACCGCTTGTGGTTGACAAGCCTCCTGTCCTCAGAGGCAAACTGGTCTTCCTTGATACTGAATGTGTGCAGGATCCCGTTATTGGATGCATTGCCATTTCCATCTACGGTCTTTTCTTCCGGAATCCAGATATCCGGGTTGGTTGAAGATCCGTTCGGGTTTGGCACTTTGGACCAGTTGTAAATATTTACGATGTCATTGTTCTTGTCCACCTGGAAGATCAGCCGTGCCTTTTCAATATCCCCCACTTCTGCCACACCGACATCGGGACCAGAGAGCTGGTAGACTTTGTATCCTTCAAACCTGTAGAGGCTGTCCTCCACGCCTTCCGGAATTTCCAGTCCTTTCTCCGCATAGAGTTCAAAAGCATTGTTTGACTCAAGCGTATCGTTTGAAAGGATCATGATCAGTTCACGATCCAGCTCAATGAAGTCCAGGTCCGGCGCATCCGGACCGTCAGGCAGGATAAAGCAATTGTTGAAGAGGGACTGTGCGAGATCATCCGCCGCAAACAGCTCTGACAAATCAGGACAGGGGTATACCTGGTCTGCCACCCACGTCGCCCCGATGATCAACTCGTTGATCGCTCCCGGGTCGAGGCGGAAAGGCCCTGAAGCCTGAATCGTCCGGCGGTCACCAAAATCAAGGCTGGCGGTACACATGGACCATCCTGATGGGCTGTTCGGATCATCCGGAAAAGCATAATCGATCAGTTCCGTTGGCGGAATGTTATAACCGGATCCGCCGAAGGAGTAAGGTGTCCCGTCTCTCCAGCTGCCGGACATGAGGCGGTAAAACTCAATGGGTGAACCGGTCTGGGGATCCGTCATACCAGCAGGCCAGTTCCCGACACCTCCATTGTTATAATATGTGAATGAGGACATGCCCAATTCACCCAGGGTATCAGCCGTCACGATCCAGATGGAGTCGTTGATCACCTCCAGGGTATCGTAGATCTCCACGAGAATATCCCGGTTGGTTACATCGAAGATGTCGAGTGTATCCTCCACGATGTGTACCGGGCCACGCGGGCCACGGAAATAATCCACGCCCAGGATCGGTACTTCGTCACAATATGTCGGAACGGGCCCGCTGCTTCCTCCCGGGCAATCACAGCCGGTTGTCCCGTCCAGTTCATCCTCATTGTACACATACATGAGGCTTCTGTCGATCTCACACCCGATATAATCATCCGTAAAGCAACCCAGGTCCGGATCGATCCACATGGCAAAATATGTGGAATCAATCGCCCGGAGTGCCCGGTTGATGAGTTTGTACCTGTAAAAGGTCATATCGTTGATTGCATCGTTCGTGGCATAGGCAAATGCCTGCACCTGTACCTCCATCCTGATTTGCTGGCCCTCTGTATTTGTGTGTGTATTTCCGGCATCGTTGTAGATCCAGTAAATCATCTGATCGGGGTAGTTTCCTTCGAGCGGACATCCGCGCACATCAATGGCCGGGTAATCCCCGTCACAAGGATCATAGATATCATCACCGTTGTAGTCAAAGAAAGAACCCAATCCCTGCACGTCAAAGGGGAGGTTGAAACCGTAGTATTCAACGAAATAGGGATTACCCCTGCCCGGGTAGCGTTTCAGGTCCTCGGGAATCGCATCACAATCCAGGGCTACGCCGGTCGCTTCTGATTCCCTTACAGCTCGCTCGTGCCTCCGGATGCTTTCACCATAGACCGTGAAGAACTGGTCCCACCGCAAGCATGTATCTGCCCCCGTGGTGCCCACTTCAGATAGCGGACCAGGCCAGAAGTCGTTACTGTTCTGATCCCGGTAGGTCTGTGCGGCTAATTTCAGGTTTCCGTCGTCATCAAAACCACCCAGCCAGACAGCACCGGCAAAGAGTGATGAAACACCCGGGATACCCAGTGCAGGGTCGACCTGCGGCACAATGTACAATCCATCGTCAAGGTTCCACCAGACATCGCCACCATTCAGCAGCCTGGCACGTACATTATTGATGGCAAGGTCAATTTCCCGCGTGGCGGGAGCACAATCAGACCTTACCTGTATTTTCTCCTTGTCCTTGATTCCCGGAGCCCTTACATTTTCCGGGTTGATATGCGCATGCACATCGGTACCGGCCAATGCAATGAACAGGAATAGAATCGTTGAGCTTATAAATGATTTCATGTGAGATGAATTTCAATAATTGCCAAATCAGAATTCGAAGATTGCACCCATGTACATCCTTCGCGGAAGAGTGAAGAAATTGGGATTCAACAGTGCCCATTGGTAGGAAAGCAGGAAGTTGTCCACATCGATTCCGCGTCCGGTGGATTCCAGTGTGGAGATGTTTGCACTTCCCAGCGGAGATGCCAGGAAACCGTCGTCTTCCGCTGAACCTGATGCACTGTACACGCCCCTGAGGTTGCGCGCATCCAGGAGGTTTTGCACCCTGAAATACACATTCAGGAAAAATGGCCTTCCGCCCTCACCTCCGCCTAAACGGAAGCTTTTATCTGCCCTTAGGTCGATGGTAAAGTTCCATGGCAGGCGCGCACCATTGATCGCGCTCTCGATCCCGGTTCCCCCGAAACGGGTTGGCTGTGAACGGCTTGTATAAGGCCTTCCGGACACTGCAATGGCCTGGATATTCAATCCGGCATTCGCGAAAACATCCGCCCCGAACCACCGCGGGCCGTTATACCTTTTCCCTGAACCATACCTGTAGTCAATATTTGCCACAAGGCGGTGCCTTTCATCAAAATCAAGCGGGCTCAACGCACGGATGTTTCCGCGCGCATTCAACCCCTGTTGTGAGTTTGCACTGGAACCTGTTCCGTCTGCAAACTGGAGCGTATAACTCGCCGTCATTTCCAGGTTATTCGTGCGACGCAGATCATAGGTGAAGGAAAAACCTTTGACCGTACCAAAATCCAGGTTGCCAAATGACTGGTAATTGCCAATCGGGGCAGGAAGATAAAGATACTGGCGTGACTGGATCATATCCCGCATTTCCTTGTAATACGCCGTCAGGGTGATCGCACTTGAATTTGTGAGTTTTTGCTTGAACCCGACCTCGTAGTCAATCGTCCGTTCCGGCCTCAGGTTCGGGTTGTTTTGTGGTTGTACCTGCTCAAAATAAAAATAGCTTGCCGCAGAGACGAAAGTATTCGAAGGAGGCCGCTGCACCAGGATATCATAATGGGCAAAAAAGTTCGCCTCATCCGAGATCGGGAAAGAGAATGCAAGCCGCGGTGTCCAGTTGACCTGCGGTTCATAATCCTCGAATGACCCATCCGGATTGAACTCGAGGCTACGGATATTTCGTTTTGATAAATCCTGTTCGACATAATATGGGTAGACGATTTCCTGTCCAAATATCAGGTTACCGTCATTGACAGGTGTGCCGTTCGCATCATACCATTGTTCGCCATCCCGGTATGCTTTTGGCGTTGTTGAATTTTCCCCTTCCACATACACTTTGTACTCATCGCCCACGTTCGCAGGCCGTGTGGCATCAATACCATCCTGGTTAAAGAAATCCTGGGCCTGCATGATGTCATACAAGGAGAAGGGGTCTTTCAATACCTTCGTATTGGCATCAAAACGCTCCACCCGAAGGCCGAGCCTGAAGATGATATCCCGGAATGTAAATTTGTCCTGGATATAGGCGGAAGCATAGATCGGCCTGTTCGGGGCAACGGTAAAACGCCTGCGACCAGCTTCATCAAAGTCCGTGAAGAAGTCGTCGAAAGTCGTGCTTGCCGGTATCTTGTTCCCCAGGTAATCAAATCCGGCATATCCGATCACGCTCCTGTCCTGCAATTCCTGGGGCGCAAACATGTCAATACTCAGCGAATTCGGATCAATGCCGTCCACATTGACATACTCGGTCAGCGGTTGCCCCGTCAGCTCACGGACACTCCGGTAGAACAGGAGGCTGGGTTGCTCAGAGATCAGGTTCGCATATACGGGCACGTCGTAATTTCCTGCCACGCCCTGGAAAAAGAAATCAAACTGGGTGGTATCGATCGCATTGATGCTGTCCAGGCCAATGATATGGCTGTTTGCCTGCAACCGGGCAGTCGTCCATAGTTGGTTCGGGTTCACTGACCAGGAACGGCCAATTCGCTCTTCATACTGCACGCCAAACTGGATATTGTGCCTTCCCTTGTCCGATCCGCCCGGGAAAAGGTCAAAGAAACTCTCCGCCACAAACGTGTATCGGTCATTCTCATTCTTGCTGAATGAATTATAAATTGCCCCTACGTTCGTCCAGATACCGGAATACAGTGAGGCAAATGTATTGGACAGGAAGCCATTATAGGCATTCAATTCCCGGAAGTCATTTACGCCCTCAATGAGGTTATTATAATTGTTCCGGACATTGTTAAACGGTCCCGGCGTATACCCGTTATACGTTTCGCTGTAACCTGTCTGTGCGAGCCAGAGATCGGTCCCGGGTACATTCACACCCCGGACACTGTCTATGCCAACGCCAATGCTTGGAATCCACTCCACATCGAAATTCCCGATATGGCCGTACTGGAAGAGGTTGTCCCGGTAACGTGAATCCCCGGTCTCTCCAAAAGATTTCTCATAACCAAACTGCAGGATGTAGGAAGCATTGCGGATAAGTGCATTTTTGTCTCCATCCTGGTTCTGTCCACCCCCTCCGAGCCTGTGCCGGAAACGCGCATTCACACGGTAGCGGGTGAACTCATTGTACGGGTTATTCTGCCAGTTCAGCAGCCCCCATGATCGACCCGGAGAAAAGATCTGGTCCGATGTATTGTAGTTTCCGGATAACGAAAGGTCAATATTCCGGTCAAGCCGGAAATCAAGCCTTCCTGTCAGGATCAGGTCCGTCAGTTCATTATTTGGCCTGGCTTTCAGGAGTTCCACATCCGAAGCTTCCAGGCGTTCCCCGCTGTTGATCGGTGACCCGTTGAAATCCAGGATCGGATCTGCCTCTATCTGGCTGATGGCATCTTCCGTTGCCCTGTACACCCCGATTGCATCAGGGCTCGCTTCTTTAAAATTCCGGTACTGGCCCGAGACACGAAATCCGATGATGGATTCTTTTGTACTCCTCTTCTTCAGGATGGGACCGCTGAGGTTGACCGTAGCGAGCGTGTATCCATAGGGGTCGAGCAGGTGGCTCGTCTCCAGTTCGACCTGGCCTGAATACTTCTGTGAAGGGCCCTTGGTGGTGATCGAGATGACGCCCCCGGTCACGTCGCCATACCTGGCCTCTATTCCCCCGGTAATCACCTGCATCTGGTCAATTTCGGACTGTGGGATCTGGTTGGCGCTCACACGGATCCCGTCGATATAGTAATTTGTTGCATTCGACCTGGATCCACGCACGTTGATCGCGCCCCCGTCAATGGAAGAGATCCCAGCTGTGGTGGCGGCCAGAGCGTTCACGTTCTTTGTCGGCAGGTTGCGGATCTTCTCGGCGGTCACGACGCCACCCGTGGTGGTATTGTCCTGTTCGATCAGGGGGGCTTTGTACTCCACAACTTCAATTTCTTCCAGGAGGACCCCGCTGCTCAATTCAAAATCAAGCCTGTTTGCCTTTCCTGCCAGGACAAGGACGCCGACCTGCCGCTGGGGCTGGTAGCCGACATATGAAACTTCTACATCATATGTACCCGGGTCAATGGTGGAAAAGACATAATTCCCGTCAAGGTCCGTCTGTGTACCCGTCAGGAGGTTCCCGTTCTGGTACAAAGCGACATTACCAAAAAGGATCGGTTCTTTTGACTCCGCATCAACTACCTTTCCTTCCAGGGAGGTTTGCCCCCAGGCCACCATTGCCATACACAATAAGGTGGTTGTGTAAAGTATCTTTCTGATCATAGAGATGTATTTTAATCAAATCTGCCTTGGCATTGAGAAATCACAATGTTAAGAATTTTTAACCATGTCATAGGGGGTTTCAGCCTCTTCGCAAAACAAGAGACAAACTACTGCAAGGAGAAATGAGATTTAACTTTTTGAATGATCGTTTCTGCAATTTTTCGTTTTGATTCTGTTGTCCAGCCTGCAACGTGCGGCGAAAATACGGTACGATCCATAGAAAACAGCCTTTTATACCGCTTTTTTTCCTCCCCGGAATATGAATGTGGCGCCTCATTGGCAAAAACATCCATGCAAAGGCCACCAATCCGTCCCGCTTCCAATCCTTCGATCAGGGCATCCTCATCCATGATCTTCCCCCTGGATGTATTAACCAAAATCACGCCCATTCGGCACTTCGAAATAAACCCCGCATCAACCATCCGCCTGGTTTCCTCTGTGAGGGGCACATGAAAACTGATGATATCCGCCTTATCCTGGATCTCTTCCAGACTTGTCTCCTTCACAAAACGGTAATCCTCCGCATAGCGCTCCTTGTATTTGTCATAAGCGAGAACAGATGTCCGCCAGTTTTCAAATTTGCCGGCAAAAGTGCTTCCCGTATTCCCGAAGCCAACAATGCCGATGGTTTTGCCCTCCAGTTCAAATCCACGGTTTTTCTCCCGGTTCCAGTAGAGATCACGGACCTCCCTGTTGCCGGTACAGATCTGGTTTGCCAGGCACAACAACATGCCCATCGCATGTTCCGCCACGGCGTTCCGGTTTCCTTCCGGGGAGGTGATCACCTCGACGCCCAGTTCGGCAGCGGCCGGCAAGTCAATGATATCCTTTCCAGACCCGAGGCGTGCGACAAACTCAAGCTGCACACCCTTTTCAAGCAGTGCCCTGTCTGTCCTGATCCTGGTGTTGATCACGACCCCGTGAAACGCCGGAATAACTTCGTGTACAGTCTCAAGTTTGATCTCCGGCGCATACACCGGGTGGTATCCAAGGTTGCGAAAGCCGGACAGGAGTGAGCTGTGCACATAATCCGTGACCAGTACTTTTTTCATATTGTGTTTCGAGATCAACTGTTTTCGGCCTGTTGGTTCGATAAAGCAGGCACAAATATTATCTTTGTCGCGCATTTGAAAAACTTTTTCTGCACCAGTTTCGCAGATTCAACCAACAGAACTGAGATCTCATGCCGAAAGACCCTTCGCTCAAGTCCGTCCTGATCATAGGAAGCGGACCGATTATCATTGGACAAGCGTGTGAATTTGATTACAGTGGAAGCCAGGCTTCCCGGTCACTTCGTGAAGAAGGGATCGAGGTAAGCCTCATCAATTCCAACCCGGCCACCATCATGACCGACCCGGTGACTGCCGACCATGTATACCTGTTGCCCCTCACCGTGGAAAGCATCAGGCAGATCCTGCAAGAAAGGCAAATCGATGCTGTCCTGGCGACCATGGGCGGGCAGACCGCGCTCAACCTGGCCATCGAGGCCGGGAAACAGGGCGTCTGGGAAGAATACAATGTCAAAACGATCGGCGTGGACCTGGATGCGATTGAACTGGCCGAAAACCGGGAAGCCTTCCGCGACCACGTCCAGAAGATCGGCATGAAGGTGGCCCCCAGTTTTATCGCCAACTCATTCCTCGAAGGAAAAGAGGCGGCACAGGAAATCGGCTTTCCCCTTGTGATCAGGCCATCTTATACCCTGGGGGGAACAGGTGGCGGCTTTGTCATGGAAGAATCACAATTCGATGAAGCGCTCCGGCGCGGGTTGAACGCCTCCCCCACCCATGAGGTGCTTGTGGAAAAGGCGGTGCTGGGCTGGAAAGAATATGAGCTCGAGCTGCTGCGGGATGCGAATGACAACGTCGTGATCATCTGTACCGTGGAAAACATGGACCCGATGGGCATCCATACCGGGGACAGCATTACGGTCGCTCCATCCATGACCCTTTCAGATACCCAGTACCAGGAAATGCGGGACCAGGCGATCCTCCTGATGCGCTCCATGGGCAATTTTGCCGGCGGGTGCAACATCCAGTTTTCCATTGACCCGGAGACCGAGGAGCTGATCGTGATCGAGATCAACCCGCGCGTGAGCCGGTCTTCCGCACTTGCGAGCAAGGCAACCGGATACCCGATCGCGAAGATCGCTGCCAAACTGGCCATCGGCTACACCCTTGATGAATTGAAAAACCAGATCACGCAAACAACCAGTGCCTATTTTGAGCCGACGCTTGACTATGTGATCGTGAAAATGCCGCGCTGGAACTTTGCCAAGTTCATTGGCTCGGAGAACAAGCTTGGACTCCAGATGAAATCCGTCGGCGAGGTCATGGGCATCGGCCGGAATTTCCTTGAGGCCCTTCAAAAGGCTTGCCAGTCCCTGGAAAACAACAGGACCGGGCTTGGTGCGGACAAGAAGGAATGGATCAGAACTGCCGATATCCTGGAGCGGCTTGAAAATGTGGGCGACGACCGGGTATTCAGGCTGAAAGATGCCCTGCGCTTAGGGGTGCCTGAAAAGACCATCCAGAAACTGACAAAGATCGACCCATGGTTCATCAAGCAGATCAAACGACTTGTCAAAATGGAAGAGCGCCTCATGCGCTACAACGTGGCCGAGGATATCCCCGCAAATTTCCTGCGTGAATTAAAAGAGGTGGGATACTCCGATGCGCAGATTGCATGGCTGCTCCGCATCAATGAGTATGAAGTGACCAGGCACAGGAAAAAACTCAATATCCGCCGGACATACAAAATGGTGGATACGTGTGCTGCCGAGTTCGAGGCAAAGACGCCCTACTTTTACTCCACTTTCGATGCGGAAAATGAAAGCCTGCCGACGGACAAGAAGAAAATTGTCGTCCTGGGATCAGGTCCGAACCGGATCGGCCAGGGCATCGAGTTCGATTATTGCTGCGTGCACGGGATCCTCGCGATCAGGGAGGAAGGATATGAAGCGATCATGATCAACTGCAACCCTGAAACCGTTTCAACGGATTTTGATATTGCGGACAAGCTCTATTTCGAGCCTGTCTACTGGGAACACATCGAAGAGATTCTGGAGCTTGAAAAGCCGGAAGGAGTGATTGTGCAGCTGGGCGGGCAGACCGCCCTGAAGCTGGCCGAGATCTTCGACAAAAAAGGCATCAAGATCATCGGGACAGACTATGCCAGCCTCAACCTCGCCGAGGACCGGGGCGCTTTCTCCGACCTACTCAAGGAACTGGGTATCCCCTATCCGAAATACGGCGTGGCACATGATGTCGACGAGGCATTGGAAATAGCAAACCGTGTCACTTACCCGGTACTGGTCAGGCCTTCCTATGTTTTGGGCGGCCAGAGCATGCGAATCGTCATCAATGACCAGGAACTGGAGAGGCATGTCCTGAGCATTTACAAACACCTCCCGGATAACAGGGTGCTCATCGACCAGTTCCTTGAACGGGCGCATGAGGCCGAGATCGACGCCATCTGCGACGGGGAGGATGTCCTGATCATGGGCATCATGGAACACATCGAGCCTGCGGGGATCCACTCTGGCGACAGTTCTGCGGTCCTGCCACCTTTCAGCCTGAGTGAGGAAGCCATCCAGACAATGGTTGAGTATACGCGCAAGTTGGCCTTCGCACTGAACACAAAAGGGCTGATCAATATCCAGTTTGCCATCTCCCCCGCCAAAGGGGATAAAGAGGAAAAAGTCTATGTGATCGAGGCAAATCCGCGCGCATCCAGGACGACGCCATTCATTGCCAAGGCTTACGGTGTGCCGTTCCTGAATTTTGCCACAAAGGTGATGCTGGGTACGCATAAGATCAAGGACTTTGAATTTGAGAAAAAACTGGAAGGATACGCCATCAAGATCCCGGTCTTCTCGTTCGATAAATTCCCGAACGTGGACAAGCGCCTGGGGCCCGAGATGAAATCCACCGGAGAAGCGATCCACTTCATCAAGAACCTGAACGATCCCTATTTCAGGGAACTCAGCCGGAACAGGAGCATGTAC
>JARQTN010000078.1:59563-125725 GCA_029976695.1 Lewinellaceae bacterium | reverse complement strand
TGAAGGACCAGGGAAGGAACAATTACCAATAATCAGCTTCCAAACGGATCACGCTGGATCATCGTGTGACAGTGTTTTCAGGCATTTCAAGTTGTGCTGATCAGGGTAATATTTCTCCCGACTGACAAAAGTACCGGCTGCTTCAGCTGCCGCCCCAAGGTAAACTGAAACAAATATCGGCTGAAAGCCCAAATAAGGCAATCCTTGGATCCGTCGGTTAAAACCAACGGCAATCGGAACACGAAACATTGAACCCGAAACACGAAACACGGAACACTGGTTAAAACCCGAATTAAAGAAATCCCTGGATCCGTCGGTTTAAACCAACGGCAATCGGAAGAGGCCCATCGCTCCGGATGTCGGCCTACTGACGATACTTTGGCATGTCAGTATCCACCTTGGAGGTGGAAGACATCGTCGCAAAACACGTAACGCGGAACGCAAAACCCGAAACCTTACTCATGGGTTAAAACCCAAAGTATGGAAATCCCTGTATCCGTCGGTTAAAACCAACGGCAATTGAAACGCGAAACGCACAACACGGAACCCGAAACCCGAAACCCTACCCTGAGACAAGCGTACCGACCTTCTCCCCGGTCAGGATCCTTTTCAGGTTGCCCGGCTCATTGATGTTGAATACGACAATAGGCAGGTCATTTTCCTGGCAGAGCGTGAAGGCGGTCATGTCCATGATGCCAAGGCCCTCACTGATCACCCGCGTGAATGAGATTTGCTCGATCATTTCAGCGTCCGGGTCCTTTTCGGGATCGGCTGTGTAGATGCCGTCCACCCGTGTGCCTTTCAGGATAACGTCTGCATTGATCTCGTTGGCCCGAAGGGCGGCGGCGGAATCTGTTGTAAAATAGGGGCTTCCCGTACCCGCACTGAAGATCACCACCCGGCCTTTTTCCAGGTGCCTGATCGCCCGGCGGCGAATGTACGGTTCCGCAATGGCCTTCATTTCAATGGCCGAAATAAGGCGGGTGAAGACACCAATGGACTCGAGGGCGCTTTGGAGCGCCATTCCGTTGATGACCGTGGCCAGCATCCCCATATAATCACCCTGGACTTTTTCGATCCCGGTTTCATTGGCCTGCAGGCCGCGATAGATATTGCCTCCGCCAATGACTATCGCAATTTCCACCCCTGTTTCCAGGACCTCCTTGATCTCCTGGGCGTAGTGGCGCAGCACCTCCGGGGAGATCCCGAAATTCTTGTTGCCCATCAGGGTCTCGCCACTCAGCTTGAGCAATACCCTCTTGTATTTTGCCGGGACCTGGTCTTCCATACGTTTGAATTATCCACCTGCAAGATTGAGAAATTAGGCGGCATGACAAAAAAAAGAGCGAATCAAATTGATTCGCTCCCCTTTATCTTCTTATCCAAGCTCCACATGCTTGAAATCTGTGACGGTGAGGTCGCTGTCCTGCTGCTTGAGATATTGTGCAACTGTCAAGCTGCTGTCCTTGACAAAGGCCTGGTTCAGCAATGTTTTCTCCTTGAAGAATTTGTTGAGTTTCCCCATTGCAATTTTTTCAAGGATTGCCTCTGGCTTTCCTTCCTGCCGTGCCTGTTCCTTGCCGATCTCGATTTCCTTTTCGACCGTTTGTGCATCTACGCCGTCTTTGTCCACAGCGATCGGTTTCATTGCGGCAACCTGCATGGCTACATCTTTTCCGGCAGTTTCGAAATCACCGCTGTTCTTGTTCAGGCCCACGATGACACCCGCTTTGTAGCCCATGTGGATATATGGAACAACTTGCTCTGCCTCCAGGCGCTGATAATCCGCCAGCTCGATCTTTTCACCGATCACTCCGACTTGCTCAGTGACTTTTTCACCGATGGTAATCCCGTTGAAGCTTTGCGCACGCAGCGCTTCCACATCTGAGGGGAACTCCTGAAGGGCGATCTCTGCAAACTGTTGGGCAAGGTCAATGAAGTCCTGGTTTTTCGCTACAAAATCCGTTTCACAGCTCAGCTTGATAATGACACCTTTTTTCTGGTCGTCAGAAACCTTGGCGATCACAACGCCTTCCTTGGCATGCCTGTCGGCCCTTTTTGCCTCAAGCTTTGCACCTTTCTTCCGGAGGAATTCCACGGCTGCTTCAAAGTCGCCATCTGTTTCGGTGAGCGCTTTTTTGCAATCCATCATCCCTGCGCCCGTCATGTCACGCAGTTTCTTGACGTCTTGTGCTGATATACTCATTTTAGTTATTCTTGTTTTATGATTGAATGAAAATTTGCTGAATTCCCATGATCATCCCCAAGGGGAAAACAATCAGGATGCACTGGCTTCTTCAGCTGCTTTTTCTGCTTTTGCCTTTTCCCTCTCTTCAAGGCCTTCCTTGATCGCCTTTGTCATATAGTTTGTGATAAACTCAATGGACTTGGACGCATCGTCATTAGCAGGAATCGCAAAATCCACTTCATTCGGGTCACTGTTGGTATCCACCATGGCGAATGTGCGTAGGCCGAGTTTTTTTGATTCAGCCAACGCGATGTGCTCATGTGAGATATCCACGATGAAAACGGCAGCCGGAAGCCGGTTCAGGTTGGCGATACCCCCAAGTACCTTTTCAAGCTTGTTCCGTTCACGCGTCAGGGTCAGCCTTTCCTTTTTCGTGACACTGCTCAACGTGCCGTCATTGAGCATCGTATCGATATTCTGCATTTTTTTCACGGACCTCCGAATGGTAGAGAAGTTGGTCATCATCCCGCCAAGCCACCGCTCAGTGACATAGGGCATCCCAACTGAACGTGCCGCTTTGGAAACGATTTCGCGGGCCTGTTTCTTGGTCGCGATATACATGATCTTGCGCCCTGACTTTGCAATGGATTTGATCGCGTTCGCAGCTTCCTCCAGGGATTCTGCCGTGCGGTTCAGGTCAATGATATGGATCCCTTTCTTCTCCATAAAAATATATGGACGCATGTTGGGATTCCATTTCCTTCTGAGGTGGCCAAAATGAACACCCGCCTCAAGCAGGTCTTTATATACAGGTTTTTCCATCTGTATGTTGAGTTAAGTAGTTTTACAATATTAACGCTTGCTGAACTGGAAGCTCTTCCTTGCCTTGGGCTTACCGTATTTCTTGCGTTCCACGACGCGGGCATCCCTGGTCATATACTTTTTGTCTTTCAAAGCCTTTTTATGCTCTTCATTGACTTTCACAAGGGCCCTTGAAACAGCAAGCCGGATCGCTTCTGCCTGTCCCTTGAATCCACCGCCGTTCACATTCACCCTGAGGTCGTACTGATTTTGTGCAGCAACAGTAATGAACGGATCGACGATGGTGAGCTGCATGTATTTCTGCGGGAAGTATTCTTCAAGTTTTTTGCCATTGATGGACACATTGCCCGAACCGTTGGTCAGGTATACCCTGGCTACCGAAGCTTTTCTTCTTCCGATTGCGTTTACACTTTCCATATCTGATTAAAATTTGAAAGGTTCTGGTTTTTGAGCTGCGTGCGGATGCTGGCCTCCCGCGTAGACATACAGCTTTTTGAACATGGCCCTGCCGAGCTTGTTTTTCGGCAGCATGCCTTTCACAGCATTCTCGACTACGATCTCCGGTTTTCTGTTGAGCAAGTGCCTGAGCGTTTCACTCTTCTGCCCTCCCGGGTAACCTGAATAGCGGAGATACTCCTTCTGCTCCATTTTAGATCCTGTCAGCCTCACTTTGCCTGCATTTACAACGATCACGTGATCTCCGCAGTCCACATGAGGTGTGTATGATGGCTTGTGCTTGCCGCGTAATACAGTGGCGATTTTCGAAGCCATCCGGCCCAGTGTTTCACCCTCCGCATCGATAATGTACCAACCATGCTGGACATCCTCTTTGCGGGCCGATTTTGTCTTATAACTTAATGTGTCCACAACACTCGATTTTCGATTAAACAATCGCTTTTTCAAAAGCGTGTGCAAAAGTAGATTTCTTTTCTTCATTTCCCAAGCAAAAACATGAAAAAAGCACGAAGCGCTTTTACAACACACTGATAATCAGTTGGAATATCGCACAAAAAAATGCACACTGTCCGATTCGGGGGGAGATCCAATTCTTCCAGGCACCAATTCTAAGTCTTTCTGACAGCCCGTTTCCACCTTGCCTGAAAGCCCGCTTTTTGGGAAAACAGGTGGGGAAAACTAATTTTGCGGGTGATTGTTGATTTTGGGTTGGCAAAGACACGCACAAGACAGATATAAATGGAAAATTCAGGAGACCCCACAGCCGGTCAAAGGAAGGCTGACCATATTGACCTCGCCTTTAAAAGTGCCATTGATGCGGGAAAGATCGACAGGCGGTTCCGCTATGAACCCGTACTTGCGGCTCACCCGGCAGAGGATGTGGACCTGTCCCTGACCTTCCTGGGTAAAAAGATGCAGGCGCCTGTATGGGTTTCAAGCATGACGGGGGGCACCGACCATGCGCGCCATATCAACCACCACCTGGCGCGGGTTTGCGGTGAATACGGCCTGGGCATGGGCCTCGGATCCTGCCGCATGCTCCTGGAGTCGGATGAGCGGCTATCAGATTTCGATGTGCGTGACCTGATCGGCGATCACCTTCCACTGTACGCCAACCTGGGAATCGCCCAGGTAGAACAACTCATTGAACAAAACCGCATCCGGGAAATCGAGGACCTCGTAGACAAACTGAGGGCCGACGGGCTGATCATCCATGTCAACCCCATGCAGGAATGGCTTCAGCCTGAAGGGGACCGGATCAAGAAGCCACCGGTCGAAACGATCAGGCGGTTGATCGATGCCTCACAGGTAAAGGTCATTGTAAAGGAAGTCGGGCAGGGCATGGGGCCGGAAAGCCTGCTTGCATTGCTCAGGCTGCCGCTTGCTGCCATCGAAATGGCGGCACATGGAGGCACGAACTTTGCGCGGCTGGAAATGCTCCGTTCGCATGAGGCGTTTGCGGAAATCTACGGACCACTTGCCCTGGTCGGACACGATGCGTACGAAATGACCAATTTCATCAACGAACTGTGGACACAAAACGAGCAGCAAGTCCTCTGCAGGGAAATCATCATTTCAGGGGGTGTAAAAACCTTCCTTGATGGGTATTATCTCGTGAATAAGCTAAATTTGAATGGCGTTTATGGTCAGGCAAGTACCTTTTTAAAGCACGCACGCGGTGATTATGAAGAACTCAGCGCATTTGTCCGGGCCCAAATTGAAGGACTGAGGGTGGCCAGGGCTTTTTTGCGCGTGACTTAGGCTCATGGAAAAAAAGACAATCAGTGGTTTTTCGAAGCTCTCAAAGAGAGGGAAAATCAGTTGGATCGTGGACAACTTCTTCAAGGATCCGGAGAATGTCATGCGCGAGCTCAAGAGTTACTGGCTGGACAATGAAGAACACCAGCAGATCCTGGACGGGATCAGCGAAAACTCCATCAGCAACTACGTCCTGCCCTACAGTGTCGCGCCCAACTTCCTGCTGAACGGAAAGCATTATGCCGTACCAATGGTCACGGAGGAAAGCAGTGTCGTGGCCGCCGCTTCCAGTGCAGCCAAATACTGGCTGACCCGGGGAGGTTTTCATGCCCGGATCATCGACACCGAGAAAATCGGCCACATCCATTTCCTCTGGACAGGACGGACCGAATTGCTCCAGGCCCGCTTTGACCAGCTGACCGAGCACATCAATCGCGATATCGCCCCGATCTGCAGGAACATGAATGCCCGTGGAGGCGGTGTCCGGCGAATTGAACTGAAGGATTTTACGGGCCAGATGGCGAATTATTACCAGCTGATGTTCTACTTCGAGACCCGGGATTCAATGGGTGCAAACTTCATCAATTCTGTACTCGAGCAGGCCGCCCGGACACTTGACAAGTTCATGCTTGCACAGGAAGATTTCGACCCCTCTGAAAGGGAGGTGGATGTACTCATGTCCATCCTCTCCAATTACACACCGGACTGCCTGGTGGAAGCATGGGTGGAGTGCCCGGTTGAGGACCTGGGATCCTCATCCGGAAAATTTACGCCGCACGACCTTGCCCGCCGCTTCTGTAAAGCTGTCCGTATTGCAAAGATCGACCCGTACCGGGCGACAACGCACAACAAGGGGATCTTCAACGGGATCGATGCGGTCGTCATCGCTACCGGAAACGACTTCAGGGCGATCGAGGCGGACGGGCATACCTATGCTTCCCGGGACGGGCAGTACCGTGGATTGAGTGATTGCAGCATCACCGACGGGATCTTTCGCTTTTCCCTCCGTGTCCCGATCGCGGTGGGCACGGTTGGGGGGCTGACATCGCTGCATCCCGTGGCAAAAAGGAGCTTTGAATTGCTGGGCCACCCGGATGCCCGCGAACTGATGTGCATCATTGCAGCTACAGGACTGGCGCAGAATTTCGCTGCGATCCGCTCATTGGTCACCACCGGCATCCAGAAGGGACACATGCGCATGCACCTGGGAAATATCCTGAACCAGCTGAAAGCGACCCCGGTGGAAAAAGAAGCCGCAATCGAATATTTTGACACGGAAACCGTATCATTTCAGAAGGTGCGGGAATTCATCGAGAATCTGCGCACCCGGAAAATCAGGGTCAGCCCGGACAACCCCGATCCGGCCTGGAGTTAATTAACACTTTATCATTTTTTATATATATAAATTTTGACTACATTTCGGATGTATTTACTTGATCAGTAAATTTTTTTTCCCGAAAATCGCATCATTTTTCTGACCCCCTAAATGCTATTTATATCAAACATCACTATCGAGCAAACGGGAAATTGTTGTTGACGGGTGAATACCTCGTGCTCGACGGGGCAAGGGTCCTTGCCGTTCCGTGCAAACTTGGACAAAGCCTGAATGTCAAGGAACGCCCGGGCTCCGAACTGATCTGGAAAAGCCATGACCGGTTCGGGAATATCTGGTTCGAGGCAAAGTTCGACCTGATGGGATTCGACATTATGGAATCCTCAGACAAGAAGGTCGCCAAAAGCCTGAAGTCATTACTGCGTGCCGTTTGCCGCCAGGATGGGGATTTCCTTTCGCGCTGGAAGAAATACATAGTCGAAACCTACCTCGATTTTGACCTTGACTGGGGGCTTGGGTCGAGTTCCACACTGGTCGCCTGCCTGGCTGAATGGGCGGAAGTAAATCCATATTACCTGCTTTTCGACAGCTTTGGCGGTTCGGGGTATGATGTGGCTTGCGCAGACGCAGAAGGCCCGATCCTGTACCAGCTTGGCAAAGAATCCCTGAGTGTCGAATCCGTGGACTTTAACCCCGCATTCAAGGACCAACTTTACCTGGTGCACCTGGGTAAAAAACAAAGCAGCCAGGAAGCGATCAAGCACTATTTCAAAAGGAAAAAGAATCTCAATGGGGCCATCCCGGAATTAACCGATTTGACATCTGAAGTGATCGGCTCTAAAACGCTATCGGATTTTGAGAAACTGATGATCGCCCACGAAGGTATCCTTTCTGCTATCCTGAAGATCGAACCTGTAAAAGCCCGGTTTTTCAATGATTTCTGGGGTACCGTCAAGTCACTCGGCGCCTGGGGCGGGGATTTTGTCCTCGTCACAAGTGACCGGGGTATGGATGACACGCGTGCATACTTCAACAAAAAAGGCCTGGACACTTTTTTCCAGTTTGAGGAGCTGGTCATGCTTTAAATCCCGGAAAATCTCACTCTCTTTCCTGGTACCTTCCAACTTTTCCATGGTCCACGGGCCTCAATTTTTCCCTACCTTTGTGAACTCTTTGGGATATTGAACATTTAAACAGTTACGGATCTAAAAATGTAAGAAGAATGGAAACAGTAACCAAGAGCCCAATCATGCTTTACACGGAGCAAACCCCTAACCCGGAATCACTCAAATTCGTGACAAACCGGATGTTATATAAAGGTACCGCCGACTTCAGGGACAAGGAACTGGCAGAGAAGTGGTCCCCGCTGGCGACCTCACTGTTTTCGTTTCCCTATGTAAAAGGGGTATACATCTGCAACAACTTCGTGACGGTCACAAAGGAGTTTAACTATGCATGGGAAGATATCATGCTGAAGTTGAAAGAATATATCAAGGACTACATCAATAACGAAGGCAAGATCCTCAATGAAGGATTTGAGGAAGAAATGGAAAAGGTTGAGGCGGCACGCAAAGCTTCCTATGACTATTCCACGGAAGACAGCGAAATCGTCCAAAAGATCAAGGATCTGATCGAGACCTATGTAAAACCGGCCGTGGAAATGGATGGTGGCAATATTGAATTCAAGTCTTTTCACAACGGCGTGGTTACGTTGATCATGCAGGGTGCCTGCAGCGGTTGTCCTTCCAGTACGGTTACCCTCAAGGCAGGAATCGAAGGCATGTTGATGCGCATGATCCCTGAAGTGAAGGAAGTCGTTTCTGAGATGGGATAATCGAAAAGCATTTAAAGTAAAACAGGGTCAGCAGGTATTGCTGGCCCTTTATTTTTAAAGAATCATAGCACTTCATGGACTTATCACATCTTACCCGCGAAGTCATGCATATTGCCAATGATGCGGCAGACTTCATTCGTGCCAATGTGGGCAAGGTAACCGCTTTTGAGGCTGAGGTGAAATCCGAAAACAGCCTGGTCAGTTATGTCGACAAGACCGCTGAAAAAATGCTGGTGGATAAACTGAACATCCTGTTGCCAGAAGCGGGTTTTATCACTGAAGAGGACACGGTGAACAACTCGTCAGATCCCCTTGTGTGGGTTATTGATCCGCTCGATGGCACGACAAATTTCCTCCAGGGCATCCCGGTCTTCAGTGTATCTGTCGCTTTGAAAAAGGATGATGACTACCTTCTCGGCGTTGTGGTCGATGTGATGCAAAAAGATACCTATCATGCGCATGCGGGCGGCGGGGCATTCTGCAATGAAGGACAGATCCGGACCAGCAAGACCAGCAAATTGCACGAAGCTGTGATCGCAACCGGTTTCCCTTATGACTCCAGGGAGGAGCTTCCGGAACTGGTATCGATCCTGAATACCTTTCTTCGTTCGACCAGGGGGATCAGGCGCCTGGGGAGTGCAGCGCTCGACATGACCTATGTGGCAAGCGGCAAGATGGACCTGTTTTATGAAACAACCCTCAACCTCTGGGATATTGCGGCAGGCGTGGTCCTTGTCAGGGAAGCCGGCGGCCAGGTCATGGATTTTATGGGTAACCAGATCACCTCTGACGCGACAAGGATCATCGCAGGGAACGGACACCTGGATATGCATGCCCTGGATGTGATCCGGAAGCATTATTACGGGGAATGATCCATTTCCTTCCGAAGCATGACTTCATCGAAGTTGACGTGCATTGCCTCTAAAATTTCAGGGTATCTCCCGAATGTTCAGTAATTTTCAGCAAACAAACACACCTTGAATTGATCGGTGCAGAAAATATCAAATTTGCCATCACGTCTGTGCGGTCGAATATGACCCGGGCGGTGCTGACCCTGCTGATCATAGCCGTGGGTATCACGGCGCTTGTCGGCATCCTGACTGCGATCGATGCATTGCTGTTTACCATGAATGACAGCTTCAACCGGGTCGGGGCAAACTCTTTCAACATTTCACCGGCCAGGAGTTCGATGTCGGGCAGCCATGGCGGAAGAAGGGAAAAACGCGGGGAGAACATCACTTTCCAGCAGGCGATGGAATTCAAGGAACGGTATGATTTTCCCGCTCGTGTTACGATCTCGGGGAATGCCACCGGGAGTGCTGTGGTCAAGTTCGGAAATGAAAAAACAAACCCCACCGTCAGGGTAGGAGGCATAGATGAAAACTTCCTGGAAATCCGCGGGTATGACCTGGAGGCGGGAAGGGCATTTTCCAGCACGGAACTGAAAACGGGCACTCAGAAAGCCATCATAGGCACCGAGATTGTAAAGACACTTTTCAATGAGAACACGGAAAAGGCGCTGGGCAAGATCATTTCGATCGGGAGCCACAGGTTCATGGTGATCGGCGTCCTGGAATCAAAGGGAAGTTCTATGGGTCAAAACGAAGACAACCGGATCTTCATTCCGATCCTGACAGAAAGGCGGATCTACGGATACAGCAAAAAGAACTACAGCATCACTGTCGGGGTGAATGCCACCTCACAGATTGAGGATGCGATCTCTGCAGCAATCGGGGTGATGCGCAATGTGCGTGGCCTGCGTGCTTCGCAAGACAACGATTTCGAGATCACGCAAAGTGACAGCCTGCTCGACACGCTAAAAGAGAATACGGTCACGATCAGGTTTGCCACGATCGCCATCGGCATGATTACGCTGCTGGGTGCCGCGATCGGGCTCATGAATATCATGCTTGTTTCCGTGACTGAACGTACCCGTGAGATCGGCATCAGCAAGGCGCTGGGAGCCACACGGAGAAACATCCTTGTCCAGTTTTTAGCGGAAGCAATCATCATCTGCCTGCTCGGAGGCATTGTCGGCATCATCCTTGGCTGGATTGCCGGTAACCTTGTCGCGATTGGCGTAGGCGGTAAATTCATCATCCCTTGGGCCTGGATGGCGCTGGGCTTCTTTACATGCCTGTTCGTTGGCTTGCTCAGCGGAATCTACCCCGCCATGAAAGCAGCACGGCTGGACCCGATCGAATCCCTGCGTTACGAATAGCTGGAAAACAGACTGGACAGGCTACCAGCCCGGGACAAAATTGATCCCGAATGCCCCGCCCCTTGCTCCCTTGACCAGCGGAATCGCATAATACGGCTCCAGGATCATGGCACCAAACAGGTTGATCCTCACGGATAAGCCCGTACTGATCGCCCACTCCTGCGGCGGCACCCCTTCCTGCTGTTTTCCAATGTCATCATAATTATTGAATGCGATGCCTGCGTCCAGGAAAAGGGCCAGGTCCGTAAACAGGAAACTTGATTTGATCGCTGAGAGCCGCTCCGGGCCCGTAAAGGGCAGGCGCACTTCAAAGCCGGTCACAATGATCTTCGAACCTGAAAACTGAGATAGTGATACGCCCGTTTCATCAAACATTCGCCTGACCTGGTTGAAATCAAATCCGCGTACTAACCCCATCTGACCGATCAGGATCGGGAAGAATGAATTCGCATCCTTGCCCATCCTTCCGAAGTGGGTGGCCCGAAAGGCAAGCGAAACCGGCTTCATGTAATGATAATACCGCAGATCAGCTGTCACCGACTGAAAATCATAGAGCCCGGCATAATGGCTGTATCCAAGGCGGTAGCGGTACCCGCCCAGTGGGCTGGTCACACCAAAAAATGAATTGTCCCCGACAATGGCTGTACTCGCATTATAAAACAAACCACTGTCAAACCGAACCCCGAGTGCACTCTCTGCTTCCTCCAAAGGCACCTTCTCCCGCCTGCCCTGGCCAATATAGAAAAAGAGGTCCGGCCAGGTGACCGGATCAAAAAGGAAGTCACGCCTGTCATACCTGTAAAACTGGGCCAAGCCCCCGATGCTGGCCTCCCAGCGCAACGTCTTGGAAAACGGGTACTGAACGAAAAACGACAACTCTTCCTGAAAAATCCGGATCAAATTTTCCTGGAGGACCGCTACCCGAGCATTGTAGTTTGATGTATCAATAAATTGGTTATAGAATCCTGTCCTGATAGGCACATGGGAAAATCCGACACCCCAGGCAAGACGGCGTTTCTGGTTGAGGTATTGGGCAGCAATCGCAAAATCATAGATCTCCCCGTTCAGTGCGCCCTGGACAAAAAGCTGGTTGTTGCCCATGATATCGCTGAAGATCATGCCGACACCACCGGCAAATGCAGTTTGGGTATTAAAGGTCCCGACGCCAATACCACCTCCAGCACTTCCCTGGATGTGATCAAGCCTGAACCTTGGATTGTACTTCGCCGGCTTGATTTCTACAGCCAGTTCAGGAGCCTTCTCCTGCTGGCCCAGGGAAAGGAAATTCCGGGTCACGATCTGCTCCGAATTCAGGTCCAGCAAGTTTCGTGAGGCATCATCCGCATCAGCATACGGGCCAAGGGATCCGGGCCGGAGTGGCTGCTTTCCTGTCAGCAGGTTTTCCTGCGCCTGGAGTCCGACAACCGGAAGCAATGCAGCCGAAAGGTCCACATCATCGGGAGATACAGGCTGATGCAGCATCCGGTTTGTCCTGGCCTGGTAGATGTGATAGCTGTTTCCGTAATAATGCGAAAAAACAACCCTGTCACTTGTCTTTGAGGCAGAAAGCGCCGGCGAATACCGCCCGATCCCGCTGATGCCCGTTTTGAAATCAGTCATCTGCAGCAGGGAATCCGAGGCCATGTCATACCGGTACAGATTTTTGTAGCCGTCCCTGTCTGAAAGAAAATACAGGCGACCTTGCTCGTCATAATTCGGATCGGTATTATCCGCTCCGAAAAAAATGTCCAGGTTCTCGATCTCCCTGGTTGCCACATCCATTTCGGCTATGTTCAGTGTCCACCTCCCAAAGGTCCGCCCCCGTTCCTTGCTCAGCCGGTCCGTGGCAAAGGCGAGCTTTGAGCCGTCTGGGCTCCAGTTGGCCTGCACCTCGCTGTACAGATCGTCAGTCAGCTGCGTAACCCGCTTCGACCGCAAATTGTACATGAATAGATCAGCCTGCCCATCCACCATCCCGGTAAACACAATATGCTTCCCGTCAGGCGACCAGGCCGGGTTGCCGATGGCCGGTACATCCTTCACCTTGATCTCATCGACAGTTTTGCCATTTGACACCTCCTTGATCACGATGACATTCCTTCCGTTCTTGAATGCAACGAAGGCAAACTGGTCACTTCTTGGCGACCACGTCCCTGAAGATTCCAGAAAGTTGAAATCATCGTAATGGCCGTCACGCAGCAGGCTGTTTACTTTCCGGATGATTTTGCCGTTTCGTGCATCGGCCAGGTAGAGGTCGGTCGTAAAGAGGTTCTTGTCACTGAAAAATATGAGGTATCTGCCATTCGGGCTGAGAACGGGCGAGATGTTCATCCGACCCGCATTTTCATCACTCAATATCCTGGTACCGACCGGCGTTTCCTTCGCCCCTTCCCCTAACATCTTCCTGTAATGCGTTTTCATGCTTTCGGTAAACATGCCCGAGAGGGTCTCGGTGGAAAGGTTCAGCACGGAATCAACCGCGATGTCCAGACCATATTGTGCGGTCATCATGAACAGGTCCTTTATCTTGTCATCACCGAAATACCCACTGAAAAACGACCAGAAAGCCTGTCCGTAGCGATAGGGAAAATACTTCGGGTTTGAGAGTTCCTTGATCGTGGGAATATCATCGTTCAAAAAGGCATCCCGCATCCACATGGAAGTGAACGGATCAACCCGTCCGATCGAGAGGTATTCCGCCATCCCCTCCACCATCCAAAGCGGCAGGTTGCCGAGTGACTGAAGGGATGTCGAATCCCCATTCAGGATCATATCATATTGAAAGGCATGGACAAGTTCGTGTGCAAGTACCTGATCCGTCTGCTGGTTGATCATGGTAAATGGCATGATCACCCTGTTTTTGAAGCCTTCGGTCACACCGCCCGTACCGACACCAACAGTCCCGAAGATGGCATTCGTTTGCTGGAAATCCGCATGATTATTATAGAAAATAACTGGATTCAGCTGATTGAAAGTATCCCTTAATACGGCCTGGTGCAGATGGTACCACTCTTCGGTCAGCCTGATCACATGCTCCTTCAGGTCATTATTTTTCGTATATGTATAAAACTCAAAATGCGGTGAACGGGATACCTCAAAGTCAAAACTGGTGTATCGCGGCTTGTTCTTTCCAAAATACTCCTGTCCATGCAGGTGAGGCAGGGCCGCAAGAATAAAAATCAACATCCATATGTGCAAGAATAAACCTCTCATTCTGGATCTTTTACTTTTATAATACAAACAATACCGATACATGATCTATTATCTTTTTCCTGATCGAACTGCGTTAATTTATCTTTAAATTCGGAAAGACTGTCAATTCACTTGCTTTTCCGAGATAAATACTTTTTTACTGGAACAAAGCGTTTGGCTGCAATGTTTCATTTGTTTTTCTGTAAGGCTTTGTAAACCAGCAAATTAAGGTGACTGTTCTTCTTTTTCAATGGCTTCAGCGAGATCATCGCTGCCTATACTACCGGATATCTTATATTTGATTTCTTACAAGCACCTGGATGAATCAAATGAATATTACAAACAGACTGGTATGACATACGACAACTTTACAATAAAGGCGCAGGAGGCGATCCTTGAAGCACAGCGGATTGCCGGGTCCCATAATCAGCAAACGGTGGATACGCCCCACCTGATCCGCGGGATCATCAATACGAATGAGGACCTTGCCAAATTTCTGCTTCAAAAAATGTCGATCAACATTCCCCGGCTGATCAGTGACCTTGATGCACAGATCAAAACGTACCCGAGGGTTCAGGGTACCGAGAAGCAGTACCTGACAGACCATGCCAATAAATCCCTGGCCAGGGCAAAGCGTTCCCTGAAAGAATTTGGAGATGAGTACATTTCTGTGGAACTGATGCTGTACGGGATCATTACCGGGGATGACAAGGGGTCCCAGATCCTGAAAGACCATGGCGCCACAGAGAAGATCATGAAAGATGCGATCCATGATCTCAGGAAGGGAAAATCCGTCACCGACCAGCACAGTGATGATGCGTACAACGCCCTGAAGAAATTCGGGATCAACCTCAACCAGCGAGCGGAAGAAGGCAAACTTGACCCGATCATCGGTCGTGATGAAGAGATCAGGCGCATCCTGCACATCCTGAGCAGGCGGAAGAAAAATAACCCGATCCTGATCGGCGAGGCGGGTGTGGGCAAAACCGCAATCGTGGAAGGGATCGCCTGGCGCATTGTGAAAAAGGATGTCCCGGAGAATCTCCTGACCAAGCAGATCTACGTGCTGGATCTTGCTTCCCTGATCGCAGGAGCCAAATTCAAGGGCGAATTTGAAGAAAGGATCAAGGGTGTCATCCGTGAGGTGAAAAGCTCGAACGGTGAGGTCATCCTGTTTATTGACGAGATCCACACCCTCATCGGGGCAGGCGGAGGCAGTGGAGCCATGAATGCGGCCAATATCCTGAAGCCGGCATTGGCACGTGGCGAGCTGCGGACCATCGGGGCCACGACTTCGGACGAGTACCAGAAATACTTCGAACAGGACAAAGCGTTGGTGCGGCGCTTCCAGACTGTTTACATCGAGGAACCCAGTGTGGAGGATACCATCTCCATCCTGCGGGGTATCCAGGAGAAATATGAGCTCTATCACAAAATCGAAATCAAGGATGAGGCGCTTGTCGCAGCTGCAGAACTTTCCCATCGATACATTGCCGACAGGCATCTGCCGGACAAGGCCCTTGACCTGATCGATGAGGCTGCGGCAAAACTCAGGCTTGAACTCGACTCTGTGCCGGAAGAAGTCGATAACTGGAAACGCCGGGTCGCCCAGCTTGAGATCGAACGCGAAGCGATCAAGCGGGAGGGTGATAAAAAGAAGTTGACCGGGATCAACGAACAGATCGCCAATGCAAAGGAAAAATATGCATCTGTCATGGCTGCATGGCAGAATGAGAAGGAGATTGTGGATGAGGTCCAGCAGATCAAGAAAACCATAGAGGAACTGGAGCACACGGCTGACGTCGCGGAAAGGGAGAGTAATTACGAACAGGTTGCCAAGATCCGCTACGGTGAGATCGAAAATCAAAAAGTGTTGCTCAAGGAAGCTGAGGAAAAACTGGACAAACTGCCTGATGAGATCAGGTTTACCAATGAAGAAGTCACAGCGAATGATATTGCAGAGGTTGTCTCCCGCTGGACAGGCATCCCGCTGCAAAAAATGATGCAGAGTGAGAAGAAGAAACTCCTGTCCCTTGAAGATACGATCGGCGAGCGCCTCATCGGGCAGAAGGAAGCAGTGGTTGCGGTATCTGATGCAGTAAGGAGGAGCCGTGCAGGCCTCCAGGACCCGAAAAAACCGATCGGTTCATTCATTTTCCTCGGACCGACAGGTGTTGGGAAAACAGAGCTTGCAAAGATCCTCGCTGATGTGCTGTTTGATGACGAAAAAGCACTGACGCGCATTGACATGAGTGAATACCAGGAGCGCCACTCCGTCTCCCGCCTGGTCGGGGCGCCTCCCGGTTACGTTGGCTATGATGAAGGCGGCCAGCTTACGGAGGCTGTCCGAAGGAGGCCCTATTCCATCATCCTGCTCGACGAAATTGAAAAGGCCCACCCGGACACGTTCAATATCCTGCTCCAGGTCCTGGATGACGGACGCCTGACGGACAACAAGGGACGCATCGCCAATTTCAAAAACACGCTCATCATCATGACGTCAAATATGGGCTCAGACGTCATCCTCGAGAATTTTGAAGACCTGGAGGCTGTCGGTGATGCCCACCGGGACGAGATCATCAATGCCACAAAAAACGAGGTGTTCGAGTTGCTGAAAGACCAGCTGAGGCCCGAATTCCTGAACAGGATCGATGAAAAGATCATGTTCCTTCCGCTCACGAAAGACGAGATCAAGCTCATCGCCAAGCTGACGTTGAAGAAAGTCGAGAAAAACCTGGCCAGCCAGGAATTGAAGATTGAGCTGAGTGATCGGGCATGGGACCTGCTTGCGGACCTTGGTTATGATCCGCAGTTCGGGGCGAGACCGCTGAAACGTGTGGTCGAACAAAAGATCGTCAATGAACTGGCTAAGCAGGTACTCGGAGGCAGCCTGATCGCAGGAGATACCATCTATATCGATGCCGACATGAATGGTTTCGTTTTCAGCGAAGAGGGGTTTAAGGGCAAAGCAAATGCACCCGGCACGGAAAATGAGAAAATGCAGCTGAAGGATCCTCCGCCCCCGAAAGAGACGAAAAAGGAAAAACAGATCAAAAAGCTCGAAAAAGCCACTAAGGAGCTTGAAGATGCCATCGAGGATGTGAAGAAGGCGGGAAAAGAAAATCCGCCCGCGCCGGAAACGGATCCAGGCGAATCAGCTTAACCGGGCCTTTATGCCCTCAAGCCGGCGTTTTCGTGCCAGTCCCTGACCTGTGTGAAGAGTGCCGGGGCAACTCCTTTGAATGCCTCAGGGTACACAAAATAATGGTGCACGACGACGGGCCATGGATCGTCCTGGACAATGCCAATAAAATCATCCAGCTTTCCCTTTGGGATGAAACTGATCCTTTTCAGGATGTTCCAGATATCCTGTGGTAGCCGGGGATAGCTTTCACCCGGGAACTTTCTCCGGTGCGCTTCTGCAAATGCATGGATCAGGATGTTATAATATTTTTTAGGCTGCATGTGCCCAACCATCATCTGTTCTGTCGAAAAGATCATCACCCCGTCTTCATCCTCCACTTCATAACAATGGACATCATCGGGAATATGCGGGGTCAGGAAGGCATGCGGGTAATATACCATCCTGTCCAGGCCCTCATACAGGAAATGTTCCCTGTAAAACGAAAGCAGTACAGGATAGATCGCCGTAATGTACTTGATGTCCTCGGGAAACTTGTCGATTCCCTTGCCGATAAAATCCTTGGCAGCGACCCAGAGTGCCATGCGTTTTTCAAATTTTTCCCGGTCCTCAGGGCTGATCTGGTGAATAAATTGACTTGACTGATGGAGCATCGCCCTCATGGGAGCGGGAAGCACAGGTTGGCTTTTCCTTGCCCACCACCAGTCAATCTGGTGATGGAACGTATACCCTATGACACCTGCCAGGATGCAGATCACGAGCGGGAGCATGAACCGGCCGTCACTTTCAAAAAAGACCCTCCAGGCTGAAATCGCAAGGACCAATCCAATGATCGTCAGTATTCTTCGAGATAACATATTGCATGCAATTTCATCAAAAATCGGTTGAATCAGAAAACAGAATATCTCCAGGCTTGACAAAATATCCCGTTTTGAAATTTTTGGTATCCAAAAAAGAATATAAATTTGCGGTCCGCTAAATGTAGCAATATTCAGTAGATCTGAAATTTGATATGCTGGTACCTTAGCTCAGTTGGTAGAGCACAGGACTGAAAATCCTGGTGTCCCCAGTTCGATTCTGGGAGGTACCACTTTCGGGAGCCATTCCGGCTCCCGAATTTTTTTATTTAGAATGTTTTGTACATTAGTCATATGAATACACGAAATGCACAACATCACCATCATCTGAGCTGTTCATCCGGACAGGGGTAGGTGTCTTGTGCAATTCAATATATGAAAAAGGCTTACCGCTGTCCGGTAAGCCTTTTTTAATTGGCAGAAAAACAGTCTTATGGAAAAAGAGAAACTCAAAATCGCGGTACAGAAATCAGGGCGTCTTTTCGATGATTCGATTGGTTTGCTGCGTAAGTGCAATATCCACATCAACAACGGGAGGGACCAGCTGAAGGCCAGCGCATCAAACTTCCCGGTCGAAGTACTCTACCTGCGTAACTCGGATATCCCCAACTACGTGGAAAGCGGGGTTGCAGACCTGGGGATTGTCGGAGAGAACCTGCTTGTCGAAACAGGAAAGGAAGTGGAAAAGGTCCTGCCTTTGGGCTTCTCAAAATGCAGGCTTTCGATTGCGGGAGTGAAAGGCAGGCCTTTGCGGGACCTGAAAGATCTGGAAGGGAAGACAATCGCAACCTCTTACCCGAACACGCTTCGCAGCTTTCTGGATGAAAACCAAATCAGCGCCTCAATCCATACGATTTCCGGTTCTGTGGAAATTGCCCCGAACATCGGGCTATCCGACTACATCTGTGACCTGGTCAGCTCCGGAAGCACCTTGTTCAAAAACGGGCTGGAAGAAAAGGTCGTCCTGCTGAAATCACAGGCTTGCCTGATCCAGAAAAAAAGCCTTTCCCCGGAAAAAGAGGCGATCAGGGATAAACTGGTTTTCCGCATTGAGGCAACCCTGCAGGCCAAATTGAACAAATATATCCTGATGAATGTCCCGAACGGGAAGATCAGCGATATCATCGAGTTGCTTCCCGGGATGAAAAGCCCGACAGTCATGCCGCTGGCTGTGGAAGGATGGAGTTCCGTACACACCGTGATCCAGGAAGAAGAATTCTGGGAAATACTGGCGAGGCTCAAGGAACATGGAGCCGAAGGCATCCTGGTTGTCCCGATTGAAAAAATGATCCTTTAATGCAACACTTATGATCCGAAAACTCAAATCTCCGGCGAAGTCTCAATGGAATGAAATTTTCGTGCGGCCTGTCATCGAAGAAAACCTCAAGGATGGCATCACCCAGATCCTCATGGAAGTCAGGAAAAATGGCGATGAGGCATTGATCAAATACACCGAACGTTTTGACGGCGTGCGCCTCGATGACCTGCGGGTGGGGGAAAAAGAGATCAGGGAGGCAGGAGCCCTGGTGCCTGCAGACCTGAAAAAGGCCATCCTTCAGGCTATCGGGAACATTTCACGCTATCACAGCGCGCAGCTGCCGGAGTCCATGTCCGTCGAAACCATGCCTGGCATCAAGGCTTACCAGGTCTTCAGGCCAATCGACAAGGTGGGCCTGTATATCCCCGGTGGCACAGCTCCCCTGCTTTCCACGCTGATGATGCTTGGCATTCCTGCAAAGATCGCCGAATGCCCGGAGATCATTGTATGCACACCACCGGACAGCAGTGGAAATATCCACCCGGCAATCCTGTTTATCGCCGCGGAATTAGGCATCAGGAATATCTTCAAGGTTGGTGGCGCCCAGGCTATTGCGGCAATGGCTTATGGCACCCGCACGATACCCGGAGTCTACAAGATCTTTGGCCCTGGAAATTCTTTTGTCACCCAGGCAAAGGAACTCGTGCAGCTTGACGGTGTCTCGATCGATATGCCCGCCGGGCCTTCAGAACTCCTCGTGTATGCAGACAAATCCGCACATCCTGACTTTATCGCCTCCGACCTCCTTTCACAGGCTGAGCATGGTCCCGACAGCCAGGTCATCCTCGTCACCGACGATGAAGACATGCTTGAAAGGACAGATCAAGCGATCCGCAAGCAACTTGAGGATCTCCCCCGGAAACAAATTGCGGTGCAGGCACTTGAAAACAGCTGCCTGATCCACGAACCTGACCTGGAGAAGGCATTTGAGCTGATCAATGCCTATGCCCCGGAACACCTCATCCTCGCCTGCAAGGATCCACGGGATAAGGTCAGTCTCGTCAGCAATGCGGGTTCCATCTTCCTGGGATCATGGTCCGCCGAGGCGATCGGGGATTATGCAGCAGGGCCGAACCATACACTGCCCACCAACCATCATGCAAGAGCGTATTCAGGTGTTTCCGTACAGACTTTCATGAAAAGGATCAGTGTGCAGGAAGTGACCGCTGAAGGGCTCTTGCACATTGGCCAGACTGTAGAAACACTCGCAGCATCCGAAGAACTTGTCGGTCATCAAAGGGCTGTCTCGATCCGCCGGGCTTACCTTGAAAAACGTTGATATGGACTACACGAATTTGATCAGGGAGGAACTCCGGCCATTGCGGCCCTATTTCCCCGAAAGATACCTGGCAGATCAAAACGACCCGATCTGGATCGATGCCAACGAGAATCCATACAGCGAAAAGTGGGGACGGTATCCACAGCCGGTCAATACCAGGCTCCAGCAGGAAATCAGCAAGCTCAGGGATTTTCCGGCTGACCAGATCTTCCTGAGCCACGGCAGCGATGAAGCGATCGACCTGATCATCCGCACCTTCTGCACCCCTCAGCAGGACGCGATCTCGGTGTTATCACCAGCCTTCGAGATGTATGCCCATGCGGCGAGGGTTTCCGCCGTAAAAGTGCATACGTTCCGGATGGAAGCACCATACCAGCCATCCGTTAAACTGGCCGAAGAGATCCTGACAACCCCGGCCAAGGTGCTGTTCCTGTGCAGCCCGAATAACCCGACAGGCAACCTGATGCCGGAGCCATTTATGGAGAAACTCCTGCAAGAATGGCCGGGCATCATTGTCATTGACGAGGCATATATTGATTTTGCCGGACGGTCCTCTAAGATCGGGCTGATCGATCGGTTCCCAAACCTCATTGTCATGCAGACATTTTCCAAGGCATTCGGCCTTGCCGCCTTGCGGATCGGAATGACATTTGCACAAAGATGGATCGTAGACACCCTGGAAGCCGTAAAAATGCCTTACAATGTGAGTCAGGCAAGTTGTGAAATTGCCCTTGACCTGCTGCAGAAAAAGGGGTATCCGGAAGCGGAGATCCGGGAGATTGTCAATGAAAGACAGCAACTTGAGCAACAGCTCCCCCAATTCCCGTTTGTTGAAGAAGTGTACCCATCAGATGCAAACTTCCTCCTTGTGCGTTGTTCGCATGCCAAAAGGCTGCATCAATGGTTGAAGGAAAAAGGCATTTTTATCCGGCTGAGACGCGAACCGGCCTGCCAAAATTGCCTGCGAATTACTGTCGGGACGCCCGGGGAAAACACGGCATTGCATAGAGCCCTTGAACATTACGCACGAGCAAGTCAAAACGCGCAATTATGAAAAAACTCCTGTTCATTGACCGGGACGGCACTTTGATCGTCGAACCGCCCGATGATTTCCAGGTCGATTCCCTTGAAAAACTGGAATTCATCCCGGGCGTATTCCGTGGCCTGGGAAATATCGCAAGGGAGCTGGATTACGAGCTCGTTATGGTGACGAACCAGGATGGATTGGGTACTTCCTCATTTCCCGAAGAAACATTCTGGCCGGCACACAACAAGATGATGCGCGCCCTGGAAAACGAGGGGATCACCTTCAGGGAAGTCATCATCGACAGGACACTGCCAGAAGAAAATGCACCCACCCGGAAGCCGGGTACGGCCCTCCTGGCACATTTCATCAAGGGTGCGTATGACATGGAAAATTCATTCGTCATCGGCGACCGGGCCTCAGATGTGGAGCTGGCCAGGAACCTCGGGTGCAAGGCAATCCATTTTGTCCTTCCGGGAACGGTGATCGAAATGGAACTTGACGAGGTACGCAGCCATGTGACCAATGACTGGATGGAGATCTACCATTTCCTGAGGGCGATCCCGAGGTCAGCACAAATCTTGCGGAAAACGAATGAGACAAAGATCCTGGTGGATCTCTGGCTTGACGGGCCGGCTGTGGCAAACATCCGGACCGGCCTCGGTTTTTTCGACCACATGCTTGAACAGATCTCCAGGCACGGGGGCTTCAAACTGGATATCCAGGTGGACGGAGACCTGCATGTGGACGAACACCACACCATCGAGGATACAGGCCTGGCTCTGGGCAGTGCCTTTGACAAGGCATTAGGATCAAAGAAGGGGGTCACAAGGTATGCTTTTGTACTGCCCATGGACGAATCAGAAGCGCACGTAAGCCTTGATTTCGGGGGACGTCCATGGCTCGTCTGGGATGCCCGATTCCAGCGCGAAAAGATCGGGGACATGCCGACTGAAATGTTCCACCATTTTTTCAAGAGTTTTTGTGACACGGCCAGGTGCAACATGCACGTTAGGGTGGAAGGAAAGAACGAACACCACAAAATCGAAGCTGTGTTCAAGGCATTTGCACGATGCCTGAAAACTGCCGTGGGGCGCGAGGCCGGGCAGGCTGACATTCCCTCATCCAAAGGGTTGCTATGAAAGTCGTGATCATTGATTATGGTGCGGGAAATATCACTTCCGTGAAAAATGCCCTCCAGCGGATTGGCCTGGATCCTTCGTTATCGGCAGATGCTGAAGAAATCCGGAAGGCGGACAGTGTGATTTTCCCCGGGGTGGGCCAGGCCTCTGCTGCCATGGAGAAACTGAGATCCACCGGCCTGGATACGCTGGTCCCGGACCTGCGCCAACCTGTGTTGGGGGTTTGCCTGGGGATGCAGCTGATGTGTGCACACACCGAAGAAGGAGATGTGCATGGCCTGGGGATCTTTCCCGCGAAAGTGAAACGATTTATCCCGACAGCGTCATCCGAACGAGTGCCCCACATGGGCTGGAATAAACTTGACCACATCCGGAGCCGGATTATCCCCGGAGATACCGGGGAAGCGGCATTTACCTATTTTGTACACTCCTATTATGCGGAACTGTCACCCTGGACGAGCGCACAAAGTGCGTTCATCCTGCCCTTTTCCGCTGCCCTTGAAAAAGACAATTTCTACGGCGTACAGTTCCACCCGGAGAAATCCGGATCCTACGGGCAAAAAATACTGGAAAATTTCATTGAACTATCAAAAGCTTACCAATGATCCTGTTTCCCGCCATCGACCTCTTTGGGAATGCTTGTGTCCGATTGCACAAGGGTGATTTCAACGCGTTGACGACATACAACCATGACCCGGTTGACCAGGCGCGGATCTTTGAAGAAGCGGGCTGTACGCACCTGCACCTCGTCGACCTGGAAGCTGCAAAGTCCGGAACACCCGTCCACCTCCATATCCTGGAAAGCATCAAATCCAGAACCGGCCTGAAAGTGGACTTTGGAGGCGGGATCAGGAATGAGGAGGATGTGCACACCTGCCTTATGGCAGGCGCCGACCAGGTGAATATTGGCACATTTGCCATCAGGCAGGAGGAGCGTTTCTATGCCTTGCTGCAAGATGTGGGGCCTGAAAAGGTCATTTTATCCGCCGACAGGGACGGGGACACACTAAAAACACACGGATGGCAAAATGATGCGGCCATTTCATTCTGGGAGTGCCTGGACAATTACGTCCGGGAAGGCGGAAAGTACGTCACTTCCACGGATATTTCGAGGGACGGGACGCTGACGGGTGTGGACCGGTCCGGGTACCTGCAGATTCTGGAGCGATACCCCGGGCTGAAGGTCATCGTATCTGGAGGTGTGCGTGAAGCATCCGACATCCTGCAATTCAAGGGAACCGGTATTTACGGTGTCATTGCGGGCAAGGCCATTTATGAAAAGAAAATCGACCTGATGGAGATCAACCGGCAATTAAATCATTCTTCCGATGCTGACTAAGCGGATCATCCCATGCCTTGACGTGAAAGACGGGCGAACAGTAAAAGGCATTCGATTCAAAAACCTGACGGATGCCGGGGATCCTGTAGAACTGGGGGCCCTGTATTCCCGTGCAGGTGCGGACGAACTCGTATACCTGGACATCACCGCATCACATGAAAACCGGAACACCGCCGCAGAACTCGCAAAGGAGGTCGCGAAAGAACTGAACATCCCGTTCACCATTGGCGGGGGCATCAGTGATGTGCGCCAGGCAGCTTCCATCCTGCAAAACGGTGCAGACAAGGTCACTGTCAACTCGGCGGCGGTTCGCAATCCAGGGCTGATCGATGAACTGGCGCATGCCTTCGGAAGCCAGGCGGTCGTGGTCGCCATCGATGCCGAAGACCATGGAGACCACTGGCAGGTGTATGTATCCGGTGGCCGGATCCCGACGGAAAGGAAGCTTCTGGAGTGGGCAAGGGAAGTCACCTCACGTGGTGCAGGCGAGATCCTGTTCACATCCATGAACCATGATGGGACCAAATCCGGGTTTGCACTGGAAGCTTTGCAGCAGGTTTGTGAATCCGTACCGATCCCGGTCATCGCCTCAGGCGGAGCCGGCACAATGGATCATTTTCGCGAGGTATTCAGCCAGACCTGGTGCACGGGGGCGCTGGCTGCCAGCATTTTCCATTACAGGGAGATCGAAATCACAGATTTAAAGAAGTATTTGATTGATCATGGTATAAACATGAGGATATGAGAATCCGGGAAAAAACAGACATCGAAAAAATCGATTTCACAAAACAGGGAGGGCTTGTACCGGTCATTGTCCAGGATGATGCAAACGGCCAGGTGCTGATGTTGGGATATGCAAACGAGGAAGCTGTTGAAAAGACGCTTGATTCTGGCCTGGCATGGTTTTACAGCAGAAGCCGTGACCGCCTTTGGCAAAAGGGCGAATCATCCGGCAATGTCCTCAGGGTCAGTGCGATCTATGCAGACTGTGATGCGGACACATTGCTCATCAAAGCGGAACCCGCCGGTCCTGTCTGCCATACGGGCTCTCAAAGCTGTTTTGCGACACCCCCCGGGGATGGGCATTTCATCCATCAGCTGGACACCCTGATCAAGGGGCGCAAGGCAGACCTGCCCGAAGGATCGTACACGACCCGGTTATTCAACTCGGGGATTGAGCGCATTGCACAAAAAGTGGGTGAAGAAGCGACGGAAACAATCATTGCCGCGTTGCGCCAGCAGGATGAGGACCTGCTCAATGAAGCTGCTGATCTGCTTTACCACCTGGATGTCTTGCTGGTCGAAAAAGGGCTCTCGATTGGCGATGTGATCAAAATCCTTGCGGACAGGCATAAAAATGCCGGATGAGTTTAAATCATATATGATATTTATCTATATTAAGGGCCGTAATTCGTCAGGACTGGAACTCAAAGGCATCTTTCCATGTACGAGATCGCTTACTTGCCCACCCGGGTCGGAACCCTTGAAATAACCGGATCACAGAACGGTATAAAATCCATCCGCATTACCGAAACGGGTGCAGAGGCCACCCCTGCTCCGGAAATCCCAATGGTCCTCAGGCCTTGTGTCCAGCAGCTCAAAGAATATTTTGCCGGCAAAAGGAAAGTCTTCAGGCTTAAGCTCGACTTGACCGATGCCCCTCCATTTTACAGGCAGGTATGGAAAGTCGTGGGCATGATCCCGCATGGGAAAACGAGGTCCTACTCGGACATTGCCCAGATCCTTGATACCCCGAATGCACTCAGGGCAGTTGGCCAGGCCAACGGGCACAACCCGATCCCCATCGTGATCCCGTGCCACCGTGTGGTCGGTAAAAACGGGGACCTCACAGGTTACGCCTATGGGTTGGCTATCAAAAGGAACCTGCTGCACTTTGAAAACCCTGCCAAATATGCCAGGCAGGGTGACCTGTTTGAGGTCCGGTGAACTACACCCGCCTGAATTTTTTTCGGATAATGAGATAGAGGAATATCAAGGCCAGCATACCTATGCCGAGGCAAATCAATGCCTGATGTCCTCCATGAGCGACTTGCATGCCTTCCAGGTCCCCGAGGGGGATAAATGCCGCCCAGAAGAACGGGTGGGCGTGCAATTTGTCTTTCTTCATGCGCTGGTTGTTGAGGTACGCGACCTGCGCTTCCCACAACGCCTTGTCCTTTTGGCATCCTTTCGCGAGGCTTGCGTAAAAGCGGTCCACAATGTCCACACTTGCCCGGTCACTGATCGTCCAGAGCGTTGTGATCATGCTCTCCACCCCGGCATAAAAGAATCCCCGCGCAAGGCCGACAAACCCCTCCCCTCTCCTGATTTCTCCTGTGGCGGTCTCGCAGGCGCTGAGAAAAACCAGGTGATAGGGAAGTTCCAGTCCGTATAATTCCCTTGCTAATAATTTTGATCCCGGCAGATCCGGGCGATCAGATGCAAAACGGATAAATGAGCGTCCGCCATCCTCCTGGTTGGCAACGGCATGGGATGCCAGGTGCAAGACAGATGATGTGTGACCGGACAGGGCCAGGCGCGAAAACGCTTCTTTGTCCGCTTCAGCACCGATCACCCGCCGGGCAGGGACATGTGCTGCGATGGCCCTGACCTCTTCAACATTATAGGGCAAGGGGGCAATGGCGATTTCGTCCGGAAAAAGTGTCCGCAATTGCGGGCTGAAATCGGGGCAAAACGCATCCACTTCGGGGGACCGGGAAGGGTGCACCCCGTTCATGAGTTTTGACTGGAAGGTACATGAATAGAGATAGGAAAACTGGTGCTTTTTTACAGCAAACGGGTATTCATATAACGGCACTCGATCTCCTGCTTTGCCAGTCATCAGGCATGCAAAAGAAATCCCGCGAAGCGGGCCATCCGGAACGACCTGGACCCTGAAAGGCATGGAGAAAGGAATTGATCCCAGGGTTTGGCGGTACACCGTGCTGGCCGCATGGGCAAATTCCCGGATCCGGGCATGCGTTGGTTCATTTAAAAAGGTTCTCAAATGCCTGTTCAATACGGCGCACTGGCTTTCCAGCAATGCATGATCCCGCACCTTCTGAAAACTCCTCATCGACCCATTGCTGGCTATAAAAAAAACAGCCTGATTGCCATAAAAAAACTCAATCAGCCCCATTGAGTCCCTGGCCAATTTTGAATCGATTTCCCTGAGGCCGGAATTCGAGCCGGAGTTCAGGATTTGTTCAAGTACAGGATAGGCCTTCTTGACATACCCTACAAATTCCTGGTAATCCCGCGTAAGGTCTACAAGCCTCCCCTGGACCTGGAAAAAATCCCCGCTTCCCTGATCCCCGCGATTACGGGCATCATCGATCGTTTGCCTGAGCTTCAGGATCTGCCCCCTTTTGGCAGCCTCCAGTACCCTGACCGAATCCGGCAGGAAATCATAACTGAATGCATTCCTGCGCAGGGCAGCATCGACAAGGCTCACGGATTTGCTCCGCTCCATCAAATCAAAAGCGGTATCAGCCCAGGACAGGTGAGCATCTCCTGGCTGCGCATACTTCAGGTAACTGATCTCCAGCGCAAGTTCGTAAAGCGCATAGCTTGTCTCCACTAAGAAAACACGGTCCGATTCAGAAAAAAGTGCGTTTCGGAGCATGTCTATGCCATCAACAGCCAGCCTTGCCTTCTCCCAGGCATCCTGTAATTCGCCCGGCTTACCACTTTTGGAAAAGCTGGATAGCATCGCTTTTGCTTCCAGTAAGAGGATCTCGATGGATAACCGCACATCACGCCCGGAAATCCAATCCTGTGAAGAAGCAGGGGGGGTAGATTCGGCCCGGAATCCATTCCTGATTGTATTCAATCGGTCCAGGCAGGTGGGTATATCCCCTGCCTCCAGGCTCGATTTTGCCAGATCAAGCGAAACGGATACCACGTACTGGTGAGCGGGCCCGACCATCGCGATCAACTGCCGCCTGATGCCTTCCATCACGGGGATTGCTTTCGAGGGCGCATTAAACTTTTTGGCAAACCGTGCCCTGTAATACCCCGCCTCCGCTTCAAAAGCCGGTATTGCGGCAAGGAGATCCAGGTATAAGCTTGCCGAGTCCCGCTTGCCGGATGCCAGATAAAAATCAAAAATCCGCTTGTATACTTCAAAGGAACGTTCTTCCACCTTGGATGTTAAAGCCCCAAGCCGGGCCTTCATCCGCTCAAATTCAAATCGTACCAAAACCGAGTCCTGCAGCGCCATATAGCAATCAGCGTTCTGCAGGTATGCTTTCAGGATCGCGCCATCCCTCTGGTACAGGCTTTCATACCCTCCCTTGAATATCGCATCCAGGGCCTTTCCATTATATTCTGTCGCATGCTTGTAGGCACCTTTCCTGGTCAGGAGCTCCGCCTTTCTGAAATACTGGCTGATCAGGATCTGGTGGTCGTAATCGCTTTTTTCAGGAATGGCTTCAAACTGCTCTATGAGGGAATTGCAGATCTCCTCTGCCCCGGCAACATCATTTTGCTCCAACAGGGTGATGATGTGAAATCTTTTGACAATTACCTCGACGGTATCAAAAACAAAATCGGGATTTGCCTTTTTCAGGGAATCAAGTTCAAATGCCACGTCTTCCATTTCCCTTGATACCTCCGTGATCAGGGATCTCATGGCGAGTCCATTTGCATAGTATGCCCGATCGAGGAAATAGGCATCCCAGTTCCCCTGCTTTTTCCGCAGCTCAGCGGCACGGAGCCAAAGCTCCGAAGATCCTTCATAGAGAGCCGAACGGTCCATTTCTGAAGCTTCCTCTTCAAGTTGCCGGGCATCGGCTTCCTGTGCAGCAACCGGTGAATATGCGACCGCACATACGCAACACATGACCGGGAGCAATCCGCGTATACACCGCAATGCGTCCTGCTTAACCCGGAGACGATTGATATCCCTAAACAAATTCAAAAAGATAGTGGAATGCATTTTCCAGGACACCCCTGGCAAGCTTCTCAATTCTGATCACCGCATTGCCTGTGTACCTGTCAGTCAGGGCTGACCGGGCGTAATACAAAAACTCAGTCCGCACAGATTCATCAAGGGATGCTTGATCAAGTGTATAGGCAAACAGTTCTTTTCCTGTGCTGTAACCGTTCTTTCCCGGCTCATCTGTCCGTTCGTATACATTGATGCGGAATGTGTTGATTCCGTCATTTCCCAAAATGATATCCTTAAACTGGGCATCATTCAGCTGGTCTTTCTCCTTTTCCCATGGGCATGGCGGCTTTGGAATACAATGTTCAAACCCTGCCATGTCGAAATCCTGCCTGAGCACATTTGATTTAAAGAACATGCTGCTCTGTTCAATGCGGTCGTCCGAGGACCATGAGGCCCCGAACTCATTTTTATCTGTGAAATCCTCCTGCTGGTTGAGTGCGCGCAGGATGATCTCTTCACCGATCAGGTAATCGGCATACGGAAAGGGTGGTGCAAGTTCATTTGCCATAGTGGTCGAAATTAGAATTCAATGATCAGCCAGCAGCACCCGGGCAGGATGCTCGCCTGCATAACTCCTTCCCAAAATAGGGATTTCGGACAATTTATCGCTGCAAGAAGGACGTGAAGGCACAGGATTTTTATTATATATTGCCCTTCGTATCAGACAGCGGCACCTCGCATTTTACTTTTTTTGCGGTCACAAATTCATGCGCAGATACATCTTTTCATGAACGCTGAACAAAACATCGGGGACAGTCAACTGCTCAATCAGATCCGGCAGGGAGGAAACGTGGCCGAAGGTGCGATCGAGATACTGTACACGAGATACAGGAACGAGGTGTTGTTCAACGTGGAGAAAATGATCAGGTACAGGAGGGGGCGGACGGAAGATACAAGGGACCTTGTCCAGGATGCCTATATCATCCTGCTCAGAAAGGTCAGGTCAGAAAATTACGAGGAAGGTTCCATCCGGAATTTCTGGATTGGCATTGCAAAGGGGCTTTTCAAGAACAAACAAAAAAAGGATTACCGGGTGACTTTTGTCGGTGATCCAATGAAAATTGATGAGGAGGACCTCTGGACACCAGAACTCGAAATGGAGCAGAACCAGCGCATGGAATTTCTTGAGAAGCTGCTCTCGGAGGTTGGCGACAAATGCAAAATGATCTTGAAGCTTGCCATGCGCGGATACAGCATGAAAGAAATCGCAGGCAAAATGGAATTGGCCAGCGAGGGCATGGCACGAAAAACAAAATACCAATGCAAAAAGAAACTTGTAGAACTGGTAAAAGAGTTGAACATTGAAATCTAGCAAGTTCGAATATGTACACTGAGCAACTCCATGATAAAATTGATGCTTATCTCACCGGGAAGCTGAGTGCCGATGAACGCGCCTCATTTGAACAAATGATCCGGGAAGATCCGGGCGTAAAAGTATATCTGGAAGCACACAAAACGGCTGATGCGGCCCTGGCCCTCTCAATTGAACATGACCTCAGGAAAAAATTATCCAGAATAGATGAGGACCTGGATCGAATACGCGACCAGCAGGGTACCGGTAAAAAGCGAAATAAGGGATATCAAATCTGGCGCTTCGCAGCTGTTGCAGCCTCGCTCTTCATTGCCCTTGCATTGGTGATCCATTTCTGGACAATGAGCCAGGTTGCACCTGAAATGCTTGCCACGAAAAACCTTGTGATCCTGGATGATCAGACAAGGGGTGAACAAACAGCAGACAGCCCTTTCCAACTCATGGAAAATGCGGCCACAGCTTTCAGGGCTAACAAATACGCAAATGCAATTGCGCTTTATCAGGCAGTCATGGAAGGGGATAACCTCCTGTATGAACCAGCCGAATTCAACCTTGCCCTGGCCTTTCTTGCAAAAGGTGATGCCTCCGAAGCATCAAACAGATTGGAAGCGATTGCCCGGAACAGCGACCATCAGTACCAACAGGAAGCTATCAGAATCCTCAAAAAACTTGAAAAGCAGAGGTGACAGCCAGCCTGTGCGGCGCACGCTGTACGAAAGGCCAGCCCATGTTGTCCCTATTCAAGCCTCCGAATGCCTTGTTAAACAATTGTTAAACGTTCCTGACCACTTTAACTCACAGGCCCGCATGACGTTACAATTGAACATTCACAAAAGTTGTTCTGTTCTCAACTTTACTTCACCAAAAAACGAGAAAAATGAAGCGTTTTGTCTCAATGATTGCGGCCGGAGCAATTGGAGCAGTGTTGACCTTCGGCCTGTTTCAGTTAACGGATACCGGGGCTCTCGTCATCCAGGAAACAGGTGACTTGCCTCTTCATACTGCCAGCACGGCGAAAAACAATATCGCAACACCGAATACAGGACCTGATTTTACAGTCGCAGCGGAAAAGGCCCTGCCGGCAGTTGTCCAGATCCAGGCAAGCGAAAGTCAGGAACTTGCCCGCCAGCGGAGGGAAGAGCAAAAAAACCGAGATCCCTTCAGCAGGTTCTTTGATGAGTTCGGGTTCAACTTCGGGGATATGTATAGTTTCGGTTTCCCCTACCGACCCAAGGAAGGTGCCGGTTCTGGGGTGATCATCTCTGAAGATGGATATATCGTCACGAACAACCATGTGGTTGAATTTGCCGATAATGTCATGATCAAAACGTATGATGACAAAGAATATGAAGCCCAGATCGTAGGCCGGGATCCAAGCACGGACCTTGCGCTGCTTAAGATTGATGGGAAAAACCTGCCTACTCTGGAGTTTGGAAACTCCGACAAGGTCAGGATCGGTGAGTGGGTGCTTGCTGTCGGAAACCCTTACAGGTATCTCACATCCACGGTTACCGCCGGGATCGTGAGTGCAGTAGGAAGGGATATCGACCTGATCCGAGGTGAAAAAACGATAGAAGCCTTTATCCAGACCGATGCTGCCATCAATCCGGGAAATAGCGGGGGTGCGCTGGTCGATGCCAACGGGAGGCTGATAGGCATCAATACGGCTATTGCCTCACAAACCGGCAATTATGCCGGCTACTCATTTGCGATCCCGGTCAATATTGCCATGCGGGTGATCAAGGATATCAAGGAAAACGGCGGCGATGTAGAAAGGACGAGCCTCGGTGTCGGAGTGCTTGAACTTGACAAGGCATTGGCTGAGGAACTCAATCTTGATATTGAAAAAGGCATCTATATCGACGAGGTCATGAGCGGAAGTGCAGCGGAATATGCTGGCATTTTACCGACTGACGTGATCGTTGAGATCGACGGAAAGAAAATCGAAAAGTTTGACGACCTCAAGGAAATTGTCGACTATTCAAAGGTCGGCGACGTCCTGAATGTAAAAGTCTACAGGAATGGTGAACTTCAAACGATTCCTGTGCGTTTAAAGAAAAGAATATGAGATTGGAGAACCTCGGAAGAGGTTAAAAGATAGTTGGTTTTTCGTTTTGTTTTGATGCGCCTGTCCTTTTTCCCACAAAAGGATGGGCGTTTTTCATTAGGCCACCGTACGTAGGTGGCTTCCTTCAATTTCAAGGATGGTTTCTGAAAACCGGGTCAGCGTATCATCATGGCTGATAATGATGAGCCCCGGCCCGTTAGAAAGTGACTTGAGGTTTTTCATCAGCACTTCAATCGAACCATGGTCCAGGTGGTTGGTTGGTTCGTCAAGGATCAGGAATGACGGTTTCGATACAAGGGCCCGGGCTATGGCAATCTTCTGCCGCTGCCCGCCTGACAGGTATACGCCTTTTTGCCCGATCTGGGTATGGATCCCGTCTGTCAGATCACCGAGAAAATCATTCACTGTTGCCATCTCGCATGCTTTCATGATCTCGGCCTCGGAAATTTCAGGATGACCATAGGCAATGTTTTCCGCAATGGTCCCGGAAAAGACAGGCGCCTCCTGGAGGACGACGCCGAAGTGAGTTCTCAATGCGCGCATTTCAAGGGAGTCATATGGGATGTCATTCGCCATGAGGAATCCCTTACCGGGCCTGTAAAAGCCCAGGATCAGGTGCATCAGGGTCGTTTTCCCGCTGCCATTCCGCCCCTTGACCAGGTAAACGGTTCCCTTCTCCATTTCCAGGGACACATGCTCAAGGACAGGCTTTCCTTCTGTATATGAAAATGAAACATCCCGAATCGAAATGGTCCGGATCTGATCAATTTTCTCCGTCCCTGTGTATGGTTGCTTTGAATCGTGGAAATAGACCTCCGTAAACCTGTCCAGCGCTTCTTTTCCATTGGTAAACTGGGGAATCGCCGCCAGGATCTGGCCGACGTCACGTTTCATGAAATTGAACACAACATAGAACAGGAAGACATCCCCGATCGTCATATTCTCCTCGATCACAGCCATCCCCCCGATGATAATGACCAAAATCCCCATGAGCCAGATCCAGTTTGCCCGGATTGCATGATACATCTCCTGCAGCCACTGGATCTTGATATCCAGTGTGGTAAACTGTTCATTCTTTTTCCGCATCTGCTCTTCTTCATACTGCTCCGCATTCTGGATCTTTGTCAGGTGCAGGATCTCCAGGATATGGAGGGTACCCCTGTTGAAATTTCGAAAGCTTTCCCTCCACTGGATAAAGAGTTTTTTCAACCTCCGGTTGATGACCAGGATCAGGATCGCGAGTACCGGCAGCAGAAGGATAACAAACAGGAATAAGCGGGGATTAATATAGACCAGTGCGCCTGAGAGCATGACGATCATAAAAAGCGAAGGAATAAAACTCGAGAAGAACGTATTTACGGCAAACTCCATCCTGTTCAGGTCCTGGATCAGGACCGTATGCAGGTATGATGAATCGTGCTGGTCTGTAAACCTTTTGGCGAAATCATAATACCGGATAAACAGGTCATTGCGGACCTTCTGGGTATTCCGCTTGATCACATGGAGCACCAGATAACGCTGACCGATCTGGAACAAAAAAGAGATCGTGATCAGGCCAAATATCAACAGGGCCACGGTAATCAGCCTGGAGAGTGTCTGGGAAGCAAGGTTCTCATTCAGGATTTCCTTGATCAGGAAAATAATCGGCAGATACAAAACCGATTGAAAGATGGCAAGGACTACTGAAATGGCAAGCTTGACACGGTCCGGCCTGAACTGACCAAGGTAATATTGCCAGGATTTATCCTTTCCATGTCTCATTTGTCTTCCTTAGATTCAGCTGGCAAGTTACGAAAGCCGGCAAACTTTGCAGAAAGTCAGATCCGCCCGGTCGCAATCGTAATAAAGCCGAGTCTGACCCCGCGGCACTTCAGGAGTTCGAGTGCACAAGCTTCCAGCGTGGCACCCGTCGTGAGCACATCGTCGACCAGGATTATCCGCTTATGTGTGTATTTCCGGTTTTTACCCAAACGAAATGCATCTTCCATGTTTTCCAGCCGTTCGAAACGGGTTCGATTTGTCTGGGATGGGGTTTCCCTGATCCGCTCCAGGCACCTGGCATCCAACGGCACTTTCAATGAACGGGCAAGCCCTTTCGCAAAATGTGCACTTTGATTGTATCCCCGCTTTTGAAGTTTCCTGGGATGCAAGGGTACCGGAACAATCAAATCCGCAGGGGTATAGCGCGGGCCGGTGAGGATTTTGGAGCCGTACCATTCCCCGATTTTCTCAGCAAAATCCTTCCTCCCCTTGTATTTGATCTGAAAGAGTAGCTGCTGTGTGGCACCACCGGGCACAAAATAGAGCATGGACATGCCATATTCAAATGGGATCCTTCCCCAAAAGTGTTGTTCGATCCGTGGATCTTCAATGGCATGTGCCGCCGTAAATGAAAGGGACGAAAGGCATTCAACACAGAAAATGTGCTCATTCAACGGGTCGTTCCTGATGCATCCCGCACAGATTTCAGGGTAAAGCAGCCCGATCAGGTTACGCCCCAATGCAGCCATTTTCTTTGGCCAGTTTCTTATCTTCATTTTTTACCTATTGAATGACACATGGACAACTCCGCTGCAGCAGCACTGAAAGAAGCCATTATTTCCGATATCCTTCGGAGGATGTTTGATGAAAGCCTGCCACGCATCAAATCCTGCCTGGAAAAGCTATCGACTGAACAGGTCTGGTGGCGCCCAAATGAAAACTCGAACAGCATCGGGAACCTGGTCCTGCACCTCAACGGGAATATCCGGCAATGGATCCTTTCGGGGATCGCCGGCGAGCCAGATCTCAGGAAACGGCCATCGGAATTTTCTGCCCGTCAACCAATGGATACGAAAACCCTGATTTCCTTGCTTGAAAAATTGCACCAGGACACCTATCCGGTGATCAGGCACATCCGGCTCACGAATCTTCTTGAAAAACGGTCTGTCCAGATTTATGAGGAAACCGGAGTTTCCATTCTTATCCATGTGACTGAACACCTCTCCTACCACACGGGGCAAATTGCCTACATCACCAAAATGCTCCTTGACAGCCAGGTTCATTTTTACGATGACTCTATCCTTGGATAAAAATGCCCCATCCCGGATTACTTTTAATCCAGGATGAAGCAACATTCTCAATGCACCTGTTCATTCATTTTCATGCATTCTCCATAACTCTCGTGCCTGATTTCCGGAAAACGTACCTCTCCAGGAGCAAAAAATTTTCCTAGATTTTGAAGGGGTCACACATTTAACTGATTACCATAAAAAAACATATTATGAATTATTTTATTTATGATTTTTCCAATCAGCAGGGGTACTTTTTCTCCAGGATGGATACGTATAGGTAAAGCGATGGATATGCGATGATACGATGAAGACCTGATGATCACGAGCTCCGGATACGAAAGGGACACACTATGGGAGAGTTTGTATGTTTTTGAGTTTTTCGTAGAGGGGCAATCCATAGCTGTTCAGGTTGTATGCTGGCCCGGGCCCGATCATGTTTGCGGGCCGCCAGCTACGCCTGACGCATGGCTGTGCCGGGAAGGAGATCAAGAAGCATTCCTGCTGATACCGGGAATTTGCATGAGGCTGTTGTCGGAACGGAGACTGTTTACCGGGAGAAGAGAGGTAAAAGATTGCACTGGTGCAGTCTCCGTATCCGGCATAACCGGGATACGCCTGAACTTTGCGCAACCTTGTGGTATCCGAACAGCAATTGCTGCTCCAGCATCAGGAGGGAAATCCGCAAACCAGGTCTGGGGTTACTCTACCTCGGCGGAAAGCAGGGCCAATGAGATACCCCTGATCCCCGGAACCGCAGGATCACGCATAAACTGTTCGATCCAGATCTGATATTCACCGGGTTTTTGTATCCTGAAATTTTCACGAAGGGTAATTTCAACCTTACAATCATGTCCCGCACATTTCCCATGCCATTGGCCGGTATGTTCAGCCAGTTCAAGGGAAATCACCTGGATGCTTGTATCTGCCTGCGGCTGAATCGTATGAATGCGCGTGTATAGATTCTGAAAGGGGTAGTCATCCCGGTGCCTGACTTCAGCCACCAGGTCGTAATGCGCAGTTGTATCCAGTAGCTCAAATGTATACTTCAGTGTGTCCGCATATCGCCAGTCCTTGCCTGAAACAGGGGCATCCTGCCGCTCAATCACGGTGTCCCGGCAACCCAATACCAGGAGTGAAGCGACTGAAAGAAACAGGAGGAGCAAACGTACCGGCATGTATCGGGATTAGGATTTGAAATAATCCTTCATGCGCTCGAAGAATCCCTTGTCAGTTTTTCCGGGCTGTGGTTTGAAGTTATCGGATTTCCTGAGGTCCTCCATCATCCTTTTCTCGGAATCTGTCATCTTTTTAGGTGTCCAGATATTAACATGGATCAGCTGATCACCCCTGCCGTAGGATTGGACGGATGGCAACCCTTTCTGCTTGAGCCGGAAAATCTTGCCCCCCTGGGTGCCTGCCGGGATCTTGATTTTCACTTTTCCTGAGATTGTAGGTACCTGGACCGATGTGCCAAGTGCTGCATCGGCAAAATTGAGGTAGAGGTCATAGATCAGGTTCTTCCCGTCCCGTTTCAGATCAGGATGGGACTTCTCCTCGATATTGATCAAAAGATCACCTGCCGGGCCTCCCTTGACCCCTGCATTTCCCCTGCCGCGCATGGACAACTGCATGCCGTCTTCCACGCCCGCGGGGATATCGATCTCAATCGTCTCACTGCCCATCATGCGGCCATCACCCTTGCACTTGGGACATACGTCTGTGACCTGTTGCCCGGCACCGCTGCATGTAGGACAAACCGTGGTTGTTTGCATCTGGCCGAGAAATGTGCTCCGCACCTGGCGCACATACCCTGAACCTCCGCACGTCCCGCAGGTCTTGACGGAACTCTGGTCTTTAGCGCCCGAACCCTGGCATTGATCACAAGGTACACGCTTCTTCACTTTGATTTTCTTGGTCACACCGTTTGCAATCTCCTCCATTGTCAGGGCAACCCGGATCCGCAGGTTGCTGCCGCGCTGACCACTTGAGCGCTGCTGTCCACGTGTGCCGAAAAACGACTCAAACGGGCTGTCCCCAAAAATATCCCCGAACTGGCGGAAGATATCATCCATGGACATCCCGCCCCCCGAAAATCCTCCGTTGCCCGAGACCCCTGCATGTCCAAACCGATCATATCGCGCGCGTTTGTCGGGATCACTCAGCACCTCGTAAGCCTCTGCAGCCTCCTTGAATTTTTCCTCAGCATCCTTGTTGTCCGGGTTCTTGTCAGGATGGTATTTCATGGCAATCTTTCGATATGCCTTTTTGATCTGCGTATCATCCGCATTCTTCTCGACACCCAGCACCTCATAATAATCTTTCTTTGCCATGGATTCCAATTTACTTGCCAACAACGACTTTCGCGTGCCGGATCAATTTATCCTTCAGGAAATATCCTTTTTCAATCGTATCGACAATTTTTCCCTTCAATTCATCAGATGGAGCCGGTATTTCAGTGATCGCGTCGTGCATTTCAGGATCGAACACCTCGCCATCAGACTCCATGGGCTCGAGTCCGCTATTTTTCAGGATTTGATACAACCTGTTATACACCAGCTTGATCCCATCCGACCAAACTTCCTCTGAAGCCTCATCATCCGCACTCTTTTTGGCCCGGTCAAAATCATCCAGCACGGGTAACAAACTGGACATTGTATTCTCTGCGGCTGTGTGGATCAGTTCCATCTTCTCCTTGATGGTCCGCTTCTTATAATTATCGAACTCTGCAAACAGGCGCAGATATTTATCCTTCAGTTCCTCGTGTTCCTTTACCATCAGGTCATATTTGTCCTGCAATTCATCAAGAGCGGGATTTTTAGTTGATTTTTCCTCTTTTTTCTGTGCTTTCATGGATTTCCGTTCCTTCGTATCGGTCTGCTTTTTTTTCATCTGACTTTTTGCCATTTCAATTATCAAATAGAATACGATATTGAGGCTTCCGGAGCCTTTTTACCTGGAATATGATGAGTGCAAACTTGCTGCCATTGCGCAAAATAAGTCAAAATGACAGACATCTGTGCCTTTCTAATGCTGAATTGGCAGGGTCGGAAAACACCTGCCCACGGACAATCTTCAGGAAGCAAGGCGCCCCTGCAGCATCCTCCTGATTTCAGCGACCGGCAGGTTCACCCCGATGATCTGGCCCCTGGGGTTCAGCAGGTATTTTGTGGGCACTTCACGCACCCCGTATTTCAATGCGGTTGGGGATTTAAACCTTTGGTTTTCTGAAATATGGTAAGGCCAAATAAGTCCATCCCGTTGGATTGCAGCCTTCCACGCATCCTCATTCTGTTCGATGCCGATACTCACGATCTCAAAACCATCGGCATCCTGAAAGGAACTTCCCTGGAAATCGCGGTACAGGGCAACAAGAGCCGGATTTTCCTTTCTGCATGGGCCACACCAGCTTCCCCAGAAGTCCAGCAACACATAATGGCCCTTTAGGTCCGAAAGCGAAAAATCAGCACCATTCAGCAGCTGTCCGCTGAAGTCAGGTGCTTGTTCACCATTGATATATTTCGGTTTGAAGTAGAAATACCGGCCACCCAGGAACACCCCGAGGATCAACAGCGGCACCACATAACCCACCCATTTTTTCATGCACTTTCCTTTTTCATGCCGATTAAACAGTCAAACCTCAAATATGATTAGGATATTGCAATCAATAACGAATTCAATTATAAAATCCACTTCGATGTCAGATATGCGCACCATCGTTCCGGGCGAAATACCCGTCAGAGATTTCCATCAATTCCTGCTTGGCTCAGTGGCACCGCGGCCAATCGCTTTTGTCAGCACAATGAATAGAAAAGGCGTACCCAACCTGGCGCCTTACAGTTTCTACAATGCCTTCAGTTCGAATCCGCCTATTGTCGTCTTTTCAAGTAACCGTCGGGTAGCCGACAATACGACGAAGGATACACTGCGAAACATCCAGGATACGGGTGAATGTGTCATCAACTCGGTCAACTATTCGATGATCCGGCAAATGGCTGTCGCCAGCGTGGAATTTCCGGATGATGTAAGCGAATTTGATAAAACCGGCCTGACACCGATCCCATCCGTACTTATCAAACCTTTCCGGGTCAAGGAGTCGCCCGTCCATCTTGAATGCAGGGTGCGTGAGGTCGTCACCCTCGGCGACCAGGGGGGAGCTGGCCACCTTGTCATCTGTGACGTGTTGCGCATGCATGTTTCCGAATCCGTCATCGACGAAAAAAACAGGATCGACCCGCACAAGATCGACTTGATGGGCCGCCTGGGAAGAGCGTACTATGTGCGTGCAAGCGGCCCGGCTGTCCATACAATCGTGCAGCCTGTCACCCGGATGGTGATCGGGTATGACGCACTGCCGGAAAGCATCAGGAAAAGCAGATTGCTCACTGCAAACCACCTGGGCCTGCTTGCCGGTTTATTTGCCATTCCGGATGAAAAGGCAAAACAGCTGGTCTGCAGCAAACAGGAAGCGGCCGCATTGATCAACTCGGAAGCACCGCTGGAGGCGTTCCATAAACTTGCCTCAAGCTGGCTCGATGAAGGAAAAAAGGAGGAAGCTGCGGCGCTGCTCTATGCTGCCGAAGAAAGGCTGGGAGCTCAGTGACGAAGCCTAAACAGCATTCCGTTTTTCCGCGCGCCTTTGATTGACGATCTTGCGGATCCAGTTGGGAATGATGATCACACCAGCGATCAGGTAGCTATAATACGCGATAAGCCTCCAGAGTGTCGCCACGACAAGTGAGATACCCTTGGGCACATAGTCAGAAAGGAATCCACCGAATACAAATTCAGCAAAACCGGCACCCCCGGGGGTCGGGCTGAAAGCCATGATGACAAACATGGATTCCAGCCTTGCATATAATCTGAATTGCTCCATAAACCCCACCGAGGTTGTATGCACGATTGCAATAATGAGCGCATTCAGCAGCAAAAAACGAAAGGACCAGGCCACAGCTGTTGTCAGGAATACGCCAATGTGGTATGGCCATTTCTTCTTCCGGATCTCAACCGATGCAATCACAAAGTCATTTCCCGTCCTTTCCATTTTTGCACGGTACTTCCTGAGGAAGGGAATCCGGGTGAACCCGACAATCAATTTTTTGAACTGTGTCGGCCTCACCAGCAATCCGTATGCGAAGAGCGCCCCGTATAATGCCATAAAAATATAAGCACCGGCAAACAGGTAGAACCACCTGTCGAATTCAGCCGAGGAAGAGAGCCCCGGGCGGATGATATCGGGCCCAAGGAACAGGTACAGCAAAGGGAGGGTGCCAATGAAGAAAAAAGTGTCCATGACAACTGTATAGAGGACGACAGCTGCTGTTCTTGCCGCACCAAGTTTTTCCTGGCTGATCGCAAAGAGTGCCACTGCTGACCCACCCACACTGGTCGGTGATACGGCTGAACTGAACTCCCAGATAAAAATGAGTTCAATGCACTTTCGCCAGTTGAAGACGCCGTCGGAAAGGATCTTCAGGCGGGCTGCATAAGCGAGGTGCCTGACCACGAGCAGGATGATTGCGACGGAAATCCAGACGACCGTATGGCTGGACCAGTTGATCTTGTCGAATTCCTCCGGGTCAAAATGATTCCAGAGAAGATATCCGATCACGATGATGCCCAGCAGGACAGGCAGGATGACCCTTGAAATGCGAATGGATTCAAGGGCATCCTGTTGTTCTTCGTTAAATAGATCCTTTTGTGCCTCCTCGTTTGACATGTTCTGTGGGGGGTGAAAATACAAATTGCCGGGATGTTTTCAGCGACCGGCTTATTTCATGATAAATCTGGCAGGATATTTCTTTCCGTTCACGACGCATTCCAGCACATAGATTCCAGGTGCCAGCGTGTGCGGGAGCCGGTAGCGTTGCTCCCCGGAGGCAATTTGGAATTTTTCCTGATAAACCGGTCTGCCGTCGATCGTATAAATCGAGATGATTGACTGGTGATCCCTTTCCGACCGGATCTTCATGAAAGCCTCCCCGTTTGCCGGTGACGGATACACATCACTTATCCATACATCGTGATCCGGAGGGACGACCGGGATGACCCGCACCGATGGGTTCAGTGGGTCAATTTTGGCAAAGTACAATTTCGCCCCCATTGTATCCCGTCCATCTGACCAGGCGACGTATGCCGTTTCATCCACATAAGCCGTCTTGTAATAGTCACCGAAAAAAATGAGCTCATCGTACAATTGGAAATCAGTTGAATCTGAAGAAACCACAAGGGGATCAGACCAGGTCGCGCCGGAATCCCCGGAATGTGCGATATAGTAAAGCCCCCTGTCTAATGAATCCAGTCCGTACCACGTCATGACCAGGTGCCCCGAAGTATTTTCCGCGAGGACGGGCATCAGGACCTGATCAAACGGCACGGTGAATAATTGGTTGATTGACCGCTTTGCGGACCAGGTCGCGCCAAAGTCATCGCTCCTGCTGAAATATCCAGAAACCTGATCAGCAGAAAAATCACTCCATGCCAGGAAGAGACTGTTCGCTTCCGGAAGTATGACAAGGCTTGGTGCCGGATTCTCCCGGGCATGCACTTTCGGTGTGGAAAAGCCACTGGCAAATGCAATCGTATCCAAAGAGAGCACTTCCCCGCCACCTGCTTCCAGGAGGGCATGCATGAGCTGTGAACTGTCCAGGTCCATGAAGGTGACATGAACCCGCCCTTCCGGATCTACAGCCACATTTGAAAACTGGGCTTCCGCACTCCTGGAGATCTGCGTTTGCTGCATTTCAAAGCTGTCCACCCCCGGATGTTTCATCCGGATGACAAGGCCTTCCCCGGCGATCTTCGAACTGTCAGAAGGCAAAAACAGGCCCGTGCAATACAATGTCCCGTCCATCGGCCCGCCTGAACGATCCACAGCTAGCCAGGGACGATCGAAAATGCCGTTCCCTTCATTCAGGATGCCGGCATTGATCAGGTTGATGCGGCCAGATTCAATAAACCGCTTTCTCCCTTCGGCCAAAGAAAAATGTGCGCCCTGATCCTCTGACCATGCCCAATAGGTCACGATCGTGCCGGTCATTGACTGGATCCCCAAATAGATCCAGGTGAAATACAATTTCCCGGAAGCGTCAAATGCGAGAACCGGATCCCCGCCACCGGCGACGAAAAGATCCGGGAAATCCGACCTGAAAGTATCTATGGGGCTGAATGTACTCCTGTTCCATGTATCTCCACCGTCATGGGAGTAAAATACCGGAAAGTCCAGTTCAAACCCAAGATCCATGAAACTGACCACAATGTGGTCCGGATCAATTGGATTCACTGCAATGAAGGGCTCCCCTTCCGACCTGAACTGATCGATGTTTTCTGTAAACCTGATTTCTCGCGAGAACCTGGAATCATCCTGGCTGGGTGGACGCCTCGTGATCCCATCCCCGGCGGCAGGAATACGCCATTTCTCCTGCAATATCTCATTGAGCAGCCCTGAATGCCTGTCTTGTGTGCAAAGAAGCATCGGGAGCAAGATGAAAATGCCGGTATATATCCAGCGGTGGAACCGGGGGTATCTTTTTTTCATTGTTGAAAACACTCCCATGAAAATTAAGAAAAAAAGGCCAGATCACTTTCCGCGCGGAATGAAAATAAAATCCGCACCCAGCTCGCTCAGGATAAAAAGGCAAAAATGGGTTTCGGGATCCTTGTACTTTTCACGGAAGGCATTCACATTCGTTTCGGCAATCAGCTGTTTTGATACAAATTCCTCAAGGGTTGACAGGTTGACCGACCAGTTTCCCTTGACCTTCTTCTGATCCACAAGGTGAATGCCTACAGCAATTTCCTGTTTGTGGAAGACAAAGATGGGATACTTCGAAATATCCTGATCGATCACTGTATCCGCTGCCTGGTGCATCATCGGGATATAGATATCAATTTCCTCCTTCAGCTGTATATACTTCTGGTCATTCATCCGCCGGTTTGTTTTTCAAGCAATACCACATTTTCGATATGATGCGTATGCGGAAACATATCCACTGCCCTGGTCCTCACGACCCGGTATTTCTCCGAAAGGAGATGCACATCACGTGCCTGTGTGGATACATTGCAGCTCACATACACAATGCGGTCAGGTTCGAATTTGAGAATGGCGTTGACAACATCCGGGTGCATGCCGGCCCTTGGAGGGTCCGTGATCAGGATATCCGGATGGCCATGCTTCTTGATCATTTCCTCATCCAGCAATGCCCGTACGTCCCCCGCATAAAAATGGGCATTGTCAATTTCATTTATTCCTGCATTTTTCAACGCATCTTCGATGGCTGCCGGGACCTCTTCTATCCCGATCACCTGCCCGCATTGCCCCGCAACGGTCAGGGTGATACTGCCGACACCACAATACAGGTCATAGACGACTTCATTCCCGGTAAAACCACAAAAGGAGTTTGCCACTGAAAACAGGTTTTCGGCCTGGTCCGGGTTGGTCTGGAAGAACGACTTTGGCCCAATGAGAAACCGTACATCAAACAGTTTTTCCTCGAGGTATTCAGTACCGTGGGCATGCACTAGCGGAAGGTCCAGGATGGTGTCGTTGACCTTTTGATTGATACAATAGTAAACGGACCTGACCCGGGGTACCTGGCTGCAGATGTGCCCGATCAGGTTTTCAATGAGATCCGTATCCCCTTCATAGAAGGAAAAGATGAGCATCACTTCACCCTGCCTGTTATTCCTGACAATAAGGCTCCTGAGCATGCCGTTCCTGTTGCGGATATCATAAAAAGAAAGGCCGTGATCATGCGCATACGAACGCACAAGGTTCCGGATCTCGTTTGAGGGATCGGGCTGCAACCAGCATTTGTCCACATCCACGACTTTGTCAAAGGCACCCGGAATGTGAAAACCGACACCATCCCTGTGCACCAGTTCCACCTCCTGCGCGATCTCCTCACGTGTCAGCCACCGTTTATTGGAAAATGAAAATTCGAGTTTGTTCCGGTAAAATGTACTCTTTCCGGCTCCGATAATTGGCAGGAATTCGGTTTCTGTCACTTTTCCAATCCTGCGCAACGCATGCTCCACCGACTTCTGCTTGTAGGACAGCTGGGCTTCATATTGCATATCCTGCCATTTGCATCCGCCGCAAATGCCGAAGTGGGCACAAAACGGATCCTGCCTCACTTCTGAATACTGGTGCATCTTGTCCACGACACCGTATTTCAGTCCTTTTTTCTTTCGCAGGACCAACATGTCAATGATATCTCCAGGCACCGTCTTTTCAACGAGGACGACCTCGCCTTCAGGCGTCTTTCCCAAACCCAGCCCGCGGTCTGCGATATCCACAATATGGACTTCCTGAATTTTCCTTTTTCGTCTTGCCAATCCGGTTTCGTTTAGGACACGAAATTACTTCAAAATCAAAAACTCTGTCCTCCTGTTCAGCTGGCGGCCCAGGGGCGTATCATTCGGGGCAACAGGCATCGTCTCACCAAAACCAGCATACTCCAGGCGACCGGGTGCAATGCCTTGATCAATCAGGTACTGGTATACTGCCTTTGCCCGCTCACGGCTCAGATTGAGATTGTCATCAGGCTGGCCGACATGATCGGTATGACCACGGATCTCGATGCGTAATGTATCATCCCTTTCAAGCAGGGATACCAGCCTGCCCAGTTCTACATCAGACCGCTTGTCCAGGCTGGCCGAGCCTGTTTCAAAAAAGATATTCTTCAGGACGACGGGACCGGGAGCAACCGTTTCATCCTTTGGCAATGGCTCCAGTGCAATGGTATCAATCCTGTCCTCGCCACCTGTTGAGGGTTGCAGGGTCAGCTGGCCGGAATAAAAGGCGTAACCGTCCGCATCCGCATGGACGCCATATGTGCGCCCTGCATGGAGGACGATGGGCCGCGATGTTGAACCTGGCTGATATCTGAATTCAGTCCGGATATCCTCATCGCCGGGGACGTACAGATCCAGGAGAGCAGGGACGGCTTCGCCGGACTGCTTATCGATGACCACCAGCGCAGTAGTCACCACCTCGGCTGCCTTGTAATCCTCAGGCAAGGCAAATTTGTAGATATCGTGATTCTGCACTGCAGACAGCCTGACCCCGGTATCCTCTCCGCGGGCAAAGTAGGCATATTTGCCATCAGGACTCACCGCAAGTGCCCCTTCCTCCTCCTGTGTATTGATCGGATAGCCGAAGTGCTCTGGTTTTTGCCACTTGCCGAATTCTTTTTCGGATACATAAAGGTCTGACCCACCAAAACCTGGATGGCCGTTGGAACTGAAATACAGGTGTATCCCGTCGAAATGAAGGAAGGGCGCTTGTTCGTCACCGGTGGTATTGATCGGCTCACCGACATTTTCGGGTGCTGTCCAGGTGCCGTCCGAATTCTTCTCAGTCATCCAGATATCCTTGCCACCGATGCTCCCGGAACGATTGCTCACAAAGTACAGTATCCGTCCGTCAGCAGACAAGGAGGGCTGCCCCTCCCAGCCAGAAGTATTGATCCCGCTTCCGAAGTTTTCAGGTTCGGACCAGTTTCCATCGCGCTGGATGACATAAAACAGGTCACAACTCCCCAGTCCGTCCCGCCGATTGCACCCTGTAAATACGATGAATGAGCCATCAGCTGATATTGAATGCGCTCCCTCATTCTGTGGTGTATTCAGGGCATTGATCGGAAAAGCCTCTGACCAGGTACCATCCGCTTTGCGTTCACTCATGTAGAAGTCTTCCTGGCCATATGCCCCGCGCGTGAAAATCATGTATTTCCCGTCGGCACTGAAAGAAGGCCAGTATTCTGAAAACTCCTTGGAATTGACGGATTCACCCAGTTTTTCCGGTGCAAAGGAAACCGGGTGGCGCATGCCTTCCTCAAGGTACTTCATTTGTGCCATCGCATCTTCAGCAATTTTAACCCGGCGTTTGTTTTCCGGGTTGCTGTCCAGGTAGGCCTGGTAGGCATTGACCGCCTTGCGGGGTGCGGGGATATCCTGATAGATCCTTGCAAGCGTAAACAGGTCATGATCATCCGGTTTCTCTTTCATGGCAATTGCATCCTCCATCGATTCGGCAGCTTCCTCCAGCTTTCCGCTCCTGTAAAGGGCTTCCGCCTTCAGCACAAGGCCATCGTAAAAAGCGGGATTGGAGGAAAGAATGCCCGAAAGCATTTCAACCGCTTCTGGAAACCGTGCGAATTTGACAAGGTCCTTTGCTTCCTCAAAGGCCTTCTGGTCGCGCTTTCTCAGATCAGCAACGGTCGTCTGCGCAAAAAGCGGATGGACCAGGGTACACATGAAAAAGATGGCGGTCATTTTCCACGCTCCATTTACATATCTCATATTCATATGCTCAAAACGGTAAATGGCGGGTCAGGATTATTTGGCCGCATGCTGGCTGAGCAGCCGCTTTGCTTCTTTGGACCCCATTTCTGCTGCTTTCTTCCAGTCTGCAGCAAACCCCTGGGCACCCATGTGATGCCTCGCTTTTCCGCGCATGGTAAGCAATTCTTCCATGGGGATCTGTTCTTTGCCGGCCTTGAGGTTGATGGCTTTCTCCACGGCACCAAGCGCTTCATCGTATTTTTCCATTTCGATCAGGACCTCCGCATAATCATAAAGGGCTTTCTGGCGATAGGTATGGAGGATGCTGTTTTGGGGGAACTTTCGGTTTGTAAACAGTTTCAGGTTGAAGATGGCTTTCTGGTAGTTCTTTATCTGGATATAGCAGTGGGCGACCAGCCTCCTTGACTGCCAGTGGATCTCTTCGAGAGCAATGGAATGCTTGATGGCTGATTCAAAGTCATCAATGGCATTCTCCCACTTTTTCTTCTGCAGGTAGATCCTGGCCCTGCTGAAGTATGCTTTCGCATAATAGGGATCAAACTCGATACACCTGTCAAAATCATGGATCGCATCATCAATATTGCCCAGCGCATAATTGACATATCCGCGCCTTTCATAGGCCAGTGCATGTTTCTCAAATTTCGAGATGGCACGGTTGAGCTGGGTAATCGCTTCTTCTTCCCTGCCCTCCTGCTCAGCCAGTTTTTTTCCTTTGATATAGCTTTGGACAACCACTTTTTCACTTTCCGGCTCAATGTGATAATATTCGAGGATCTTTCCTTCCTTCAGAAGCCATGCCGAAACATAGCCGCCGATCGCATACTGGGAGAGATATTTCAAGAGGTCAATGGTGTTGTTCCAGTATTTCCTGTCCGGGTTTGCGATGTTCCGTTCGATGAATACGGCATAATTATCCTCATCGGTTATCTCCTCCGCCTTGAGGATCAATTCGTGCTTGTAAAAAGTGTCCAGCTTATAGTGCATCATTTTCAGCACTTTTTCGAAGCTGGAAGCCTTCCCGAATTCTAGCCGACCCTGGATGATTGATTTTAATACCATTCGATTCTATTGTGCGAAACACATCAAGCTGCGCCGTAGCCAACGGTGCAATCAAACCGTCATATTATAAAAAAATAAATACAACTCTTTGAAAATGTGCGAATTAGACAAATTTCAGAAAAACAATCGAATAATCATAATTCAGGCCCAAACCCTGCAGCCTTCGGTGCAATTTCTGCAAATATCGATGTTTCCGCGGCCCTTCAGGATCTTCCGCCGGAACTCCGCATATGCCTGTCCGTTCCAGACTGACCTAAAGTCCGCATCTTTCAGGTTGCCCAGCCTGTGGACGGCATCCTTGTCAAAGCAGCATGGCACGACGATTCCGTCCCAGGTAATCACGCATGCATGCCACATTTTCCAACACTGGTCCAGCAGGCGGTTTTTGATCGTATAGGTCCCGTCCGGCAGCTTCCTGTAACGTGAATATTTGTCAGTATCCGGTATCAGCGGGTTCCCGTTTTGGTAATCATACACCTGTGCCGTTTTCAGCTTCACCTCGTCGACGCCCATCCGTTCAGCAAGCTCATACAATTCAGGGATCTGGTGTTCATTTGGTTTCACGACAAGGAACTGAAATATGACATGGGGCGTAGCCGATCCGAGTTTTCGCTTCCACCGAATAATGTTTTCCGTCCCTTTCAACACGTTGTCCAGCTTTCCTTCTTTACGGTACTGTTCATAGACCTCCTGGGTAGTCCCGTCAACGGAAATAATCATCCTGTCCAGCCCTGATTCCACCGTACGGCGGGCATTCTCGTTATTCAGGAAGTGCGCGTTTGTAGAAGTGATCGTATAGATCCCTTTTTCATGCGCATACCGGACCATATCCAGGAAATCAGGGTTGATGTAGGGCTCACCCTGGAAATAAAAAATGAGGTACACGAGACGGCTGGCGAGCTGATCCAGGCTTGACCTGAAAAAATCCTGCTTGAGGTTTCCTGTCGCCCGGGTAAAAGAACGCAATCCGCTGGGACACTCCGGGCACCGCAGATTGCAGGCTGTGGTTGGTTCAAATGAAATGGTCATCGGGGCGCCCATGTGAACCGGTTTTTTCAGCCATTTGCTGATATAGAAAGAACTGACCAGCTGCATCATGTTCCAGATGCGCAATGGTGTCAGTTTTGACAGGAACCGGTATGTGTCTTTCCAGTGCATTATCCCTGATCTCTCAGCTTTCCGTAACGCTCATGAAGAATGTACATATGGTGAAACAAATGGCCTGCCATCATATAGGCCAGGGCACGCACGGTGGTGTGCACACCATTGACAGTCCCCGCGCGCAACGCATATGCATCCGGCATGCCTGTAAAAAATGTAATCGTTGCATCGCGAATCGTATAGAATTCATCAAGCAGATCTTGCAAGGTCCGGTTCTGGACATCGACCATATCCACATAGGCATTGTGGTCGTACCCGGGGACCGGGTTTTGTTCACCCCGGCTCAGTGCCAGCGCCCGGTAACAAAAAATGCGTTCAGTATCATTGATATGGTTGCACACCTGGGCTATGCTCCATTTGCCTGGCGAGTACGCATCAAAGCGGACTTTTTCAGGAAAAGAGCTGACCAGGGTCCGGTATGCCTGTTTCTGATCCCGCAGCACCTCGATGATCCCGTCCCCGGGCACCAGCGCGATGTAGCCCGCGTAGAACGTTCCGTATTCACCTTCATCCGGTTTTTGCAAATGCGCCATGATATGAGCATGTTCATTGATGTCCTGCAAATTTAACCCTTCCATCCGTTGTCTCCCTGCTGGACATCCCTTTTCCCCTATCTTTGCCTCCGATCAACCGGATACACATGTGGATTTCATGGATACGCAGTTTATTTGGAAATACAGAAGTCGCTGACCCAATGAAGTATTTAATCGCGGGCCTTGGCAATATGGGCGCCGAATATGACGATACCAGGCACAACATCGGTTTTGAAATCGTGGATGCCCTTGCGAAGGAATTTCGCGGAGAGTGGGTACACGAAACACTGGGTGACCTGGCCACGATCAAGTACAAAGGACGTACGCTGATCCTGCTCAAGCCTTCCACGTACATGAATCGAAGTGGAAAATCAGTAAAATACTGGATGGAGAAGAAAAAAATCCAGCCTGGCAACCTCCTGGTCGTTGTCGATGACCTGAACCTTGATTTCGGCACACTTCGCCTGAGGGGAAAGGGAAGTGACGGTGGCCATAACGGGCTGAAAGACGTTCAGCAGCATATCGGGCAGGGATACCCCCGCCTGCGGATCGGGATCGGCGACGATTTCAACCGGGGCAGGCAGGTGGATTACGTGCTTGGCAAATGGGATAAAAAACAACTTGAAGGTCTGCAGGATGTCATCCTGAGATCCTGTGACGCTGTAAAAAGTTTCGTTTCAATCGGCATGCACCGGACGATGGACCAGTTTAATGGTTAATCCCGACAATTCGTTCGCGTATTCGCTTGTTCGCTTCTTCATTTGTTCCGAGACAGAATAATCGAGTATGCGAATCATTGAATAACTGAACCTTCGAACTGTTTACCTTTCATTCGAGTTTGTGCTTTTGCACAGGTGAAGCAGCAGCCGGCAGCCTTGAACTATGATGGGTATGATGTGCATGATGGACTATGATGATGCAGGAGACGCCGGAATAAAATCCAGCGCGAGCAACGTATCAGCTCCTTGTTTGGAGTTTGGAACTTGACCCCTGGAATCCTTTTGGAAATTTCGGAGCGTAGCGGAGATCCCGACAGAACGAAGTGATTGTCGGGAGATTGGAACTTGAGATTTAACCCGGTGGTCCTAATTCCCAAGTGCTTTTTCAAGGATACCGCCAAACCTTGCTGAAGCATCACGTCCGAATGAGGGCGGTGATAATTGCCTTGCCTGGTTTAATGCAAGCGGGACATCCAGAGTTCGCTGGGTTTGGGCAACAGCCCATTTCTTCCTGCTGAGTACTTCCGCAAGGTATTCCTGTTCCGGCTGGCCTGGAGTGGGGACCACAATCATCTGCTTCCCCAGCATCAGCCAGTCCATGAGGCTGCTGTACCCTGACCTGCCCAGGACGATTCCGGAACGGGACACATGCCGTGACAGTTCCTGCCTGGAAGCCATGGGTATGAATTCGATATGGCCGGCAATTGCCCTGTCCTTCCCGGCATCCGGCTTTCCCCCGATCACAACAAAGCGTCCATCCATCCTGCCAAGCTGATCAAGTACGATCGTCTCCAGTTCCGTACGCAACGGCTCAGGGCCGGAGAGGACAGCGACCAGGTCACAGTCCTGTTGCCCATCCATATGTTCCAGGTTGGTAAGCCAACCCAGGTATTCCTTCGGGACTTTCAGTGAAGCTTCCGACAGGTAACCGCTCAGGTGGTTTGGCGGGGGCAGGTCAGGCACCCAGCACTGGTCAAACCTGGAGGTCCATTTGCGGATCATCTTGTTTACGGCCAGTGAGGTCAGGGGATCTTTCGACTGAATCTGCAGGGTATGGCCGATGAGAAATGAGGGGATTTTCTTCTTGTAACAACCGAACCGGCTATCTGAAATGATCATGTCGACCCCCTTTCGGCGTACAATTTCCTTTACCTGTTGATGCTCTTTCCTGACTGCATTGAGTATCCCGGGCCCTTGTTTGACCATGGCCTGAAAGAGCCGGGTTTCCGCATAGTTGACATCATAACCGTCCAGGAACTCAAATTCAACAGAAAGGTTTTCATTCTGCAGAAAAGCCAGCGCGAGACCATCAGATGCGATGGTCACCCGGTGTCCATGGTTGAGCAGATAGTGGATCAGGGGCAGGGATCGTGTGGCATGGCCAAGGCCCCAGTTGAGTACACAAAAGAGGATATGTTTCTCCGCAGCCATTTTCGAACTCCCCTAATTGTTGAGGCGAATCTCATCTTTGTTCTTGTCATAAAACTTGTATGATACAAGGTCAAGGTCCGGGTTGGAGACTAACTTGATCCAGTGCATATGCTTGAGATACCACTTCTGCTGCAGGCTTGGGATACCCATTTTGATGTATGCATACACGAACGGATGCACCTCGAGGCTAATTCTGACCTTCGGCCTTGAATTCAGGATATATTCAATATCCCTTTCAATCTGGTCTGTCAGGAGTACCGTCGGGTTGATCTTGCCTGAACCTTCACATACGGGGCATACCTCCGAGGTGTCGATCTTGACCTCCGGCTTCACACGCTGCCGGGTGATTTGCATCAGGCCGAACTTGCTGAGCGGCAGGATGGTATGCTGTGCCCTGTCCTTCTTCATGAACTTGCGCATCTCCCGGACCAGCCTATTGCGGTTTTCACCGGAGCGCATATCGATAAAATCAATAATGATCAGGCCACCGATATCCCGGAGCCTGAGTTGCCTGGCGATTTCTTCCGCTGCCTCCATATTCACGGCCAGCGCCGCTGATTCCTGGTCCTTGCGCTGCATTTTTGGTCCGCTGTTGACATCAATGACATGCATGGCTTCTGTCGATTCAATCACCAGGTACGCACCGCTCGGCATGGTCGCCGTCTTGCCAAAGGAAGACTTGATTTGCCGGTTTACGCCAAACGTATCGAAGATGGATCTGCGGCCGCGGTGCAGGTTGACCATCTTTTGATGATCCGGCGCAATGTTTCCGAGGTAACCTTTGACGCTGGAATACAGTTCCTTGTCATTGATCACGATGCGGTTAAACGAATCATTGAGGATATCCCGGAGTATAGAGCTCGTTTTGTCAAGTTCGGAAAGCAGTTTTTTGGGTTGGTTGGCATTCAACAGCTGGGTGTGCATTTGTTCCCATTTAGCTGTCAGCCCCCTGAGTTCTTCGTGTAGGTCAGCAACTTTCTTGCCCTCTGCTGCCGTACGTACGATGATCCCGAAATTCTTGGGGCGGATGCTCTCGATGAGTACCTGGAGCCTTTTGCGCTCTTCCGAGTTCGTCACTTTTTTCGAAACTGCCACCACATTACTGAAGGGTGTGATCACCATAAATCGTCCCGGGATCGTGATTTCACAACTCAGCCTTGGACCTTTTGTCGAGATGGGCTCCTTGAGTACCTGGACGAGGATCGGCTGGCGCTTGTTCAGCACCTGGTCCACTTTGCCCGTCTTGACTATCTCCGGTTCAAATGAGAAGTTGTCCAGGGAAGGGGTCTGCTGCTTCCCTTTCATCGCATCATCGGTAAACTTCAGCAGGGAGCGCAGTTGTGGCCCCAGGTCTGTGTAATGCAGGAAAGCATCCTTGCGATGTCCGATATCCACGAAGACCGCATTCAGGCCGGGCATGATCTTCTTGATCCTGCCAAGGAAAATATCTCCTACAGAAAAGTTTGATTTGGTCGTTTGCTGGTGCAATTCAACCAGCTTACGGTCTTCCAGCAATGCAATCTCCACTTTTGTGGGTGATGCATTGATGACTAGTTCTTTTTCCACTGCATACGCATTTGATGGTTAGGCACCACAAATGACACGTCCAAGTATAGAAATGTGGGGACAGATAAAGGCGGGACATCCGCATTTCTCACACGGATATCCCGGCAATAAGCTGTTACGATGAATACGTAGAGGAATAAATTCAGGGAATCCGTTCTGAATGCCCTATAGTACCCGGCTTCTGGTTCTGAATCTTGTTCGTGGGATGATAAACCATGGCTCTACGTAAAAATCAATGGTGCATTGAGCTTGCTGAACGATACACCCGGTGCCTTTATACTAAAAGCAAAATCTATTTATTCTTTTTCTTGTGACGGTTCTTTCTTAACCGCTTTTTGCGCTTGTGCGTCGCGATCTTATGTCTTTTTCTTTTTCTTCCGCAAGGCATGATTAACGATTTATAATGAATTAATTTTTATTTCTGCACATTGCCTGGTACCTGGTTGCTTTCTCATTGTCTCCTGCTCCGCGATAGGCTTCCGCTGCGAGGCAAATCAAACGATTATTGTCCGGATCAAGTTCAAGTCCCTTCTCTATCCGGACGATCGCCCTTTCGTACTGCCCTGTTTGCATACCGAACCGGGCAAGATGGTACAGCACCGCTACATTCTCCGGATTCTGCCGGTTGAGCTCGAGCAACAACTGAATTCCCTTCATCGGCTGATCTGCCTGGGGATAATCCGCATACATGATCGCCAGGTTGATCCGGTGGTCAAGATTGACCGGGTCGAGGGAAATCGCATTCTCGAATGCGGCAACCGCTTTATTAAACGCATATTCCTGCTCTCTTTGTTCCAGATCCTGGTTTAATGCCGCACCGAATGTAGTGCCTGTGATCGACCACCGCTCTGCCGTATTGTCCAGTTCGGCAATCAATTCAGCATAATGGCCGGCAATCACAAGCTCACCTTTCCTGTACCAGTCCGATGACAGCTTGCGATAGATCTCAATTTTCGTGGAATCGTCGGGCGCAGTGGCTGCGACCGATTCCAGTGAGTTGAGATAATCCTGTTCTGTTTGGGAAAAGGTAGCTTTCGAATCCCGGATCAGCTTCCCAATATCAAGGCTTTCAAATGCAATCACCCGTGACTTTTCAACGAGTTTTTGTTTAGCAGGCTTTGTATCCAGTCCGAAATACATACCAAACACCAGTAAAATGCCTGCAATAACCAAAATTTGCTGTATCCTGTTCATCAGGAGTTTTGGCACCCACTCGGGGACTACTCCCCTTTTACTTTATTTTTCACCTGGTCAACGAACACCTTCGCAGGTTTGAAAGCGGGAATATAGTGCTCCGGAATCTCGATGGCCTTGTTTTTCTTGATGTGGCGGCCGATCTTCTTAGCTCTCTTCTTCACAATATAGGAACCAAACCCCCTGATGTACACATTTTCCCCATCTGACAAGGAATTTTTTACTTCTTTGAAAAACATCTCCAAAGTGACCAATACATCAACTTTCGGTACGCCCGTTTTCTCTGATATCGTGTTAACTAAATCCGCTTTCCTCATTGTTAGTATTTGGTTATTAATCAGTTATGTAAAAAATCTGCAGTGTCGAAAGGGGCTGCAAATTTCGTAATTAATTCGACTTAACGAAAGAAATGGGCAGGTAATTTATTTTTTTTACCCAACGGCCTGGGATTGTGAATATACAAATAGTATTCTTTTACAAACAACTGAAAGCCAACAATATATAGAATTCACTATCTTTTCCGGGCAAAATAATTCCAAATCGGCATTCCCCCTGAAATTCTATCTTTACAAGAAATTCCATTGCATGATTCTTTCCATGACCGGGTACGGCCGGGCGACCGTTGAAAAAGCGGACCTCACAATCGTTTGTGAGATCAAATCGCTCAATGGCAGGGCTTCCGACCTGCGGCTAAAATCAACACTTTCCCTGGGCGAAAAAGAGCTGGAAATCAGGAAATTTATCCTGGACCACGCCATGCGGGGCAAGATCGAGGTCAATATCTCATTCGATGGTGACCTCCCGCATTCAGACAGTGCATTCAATGTACACCTGATCAAATCATATTACAAGGAGCTCCATCCGGTGATGAAGGAACTAGGCGCCGAGCATACCGACCTGCTGAGTTCAATCCTCCGCCTGCCAAACATCATGCACACAAACCAGACCCTTACGGATGCAGTGACCGGCCAGGTGATGGAAAGTGTCAAGCAAAGCCTCGCACAACTGAAAAAATTCCGGATCAATGAAGGCCTGAGCATCATGGCTGACCTGAACAATTCGCTGGCATTGATCGAAAAGCACCTGAAGGAGATCGAGCCGTACGATGCAGATCGCGCAGCCCATCTCAAGGAAAAACTGCGCACCCGGATGGAAGAATACCAGAAAACAGACCATGTGGACCAAAACCGGTATGAACAGGAGATCCTCTTCTACCTGGAAAAACTGGACATCAATGAAGAAAAGGTTCGGTTGAAACAGCACTGCGACCACTTCAGGGAAGTGATGAACAATACCCTGTTGACCAAGGGGAAAAAATTGTCATTCATTTCCCAGGAGATGGGCCGCGAGATCAATACCATGGGTGCAAAAGCCCAGTGGACGCCTATCCAGAAGCACGTTGTCTCGATGAAAAACGAACTCGAGAAAATCAAAGAACAACTGGCAAATACCTTGTAGGCATGCAGGAGAAAAAAATGATCGCCTTCACGGCGCCATCAGGATCTGGAAAGACAACAGTCGTCAGGCACCTGCTGAGCACATTTGATGAGCTTGCCTTTTCCGTCTCCGCCACAACACGCAAACGGCGTGCACACGAGCGCCATGGCAGGGATTACTATTTCCTTTCGACGGAAACATTCAAATACTGGATGAGGGAGGATGTCTTTGTGGAATGGGAAGAAGTATACCTCGACCAGTTTTACGGCACTCCCGCCTTTGAAATTGAGCGCCTGTGGGACCTGGGCAAGCAGGTCATTTTTGACATCGATGTCAAGGGTGCCCTGAGCCTGAAAAAATTATATCCCCAACACACAACAGTCGTATTCATCAAGGTACCGACGCTTGAAGAGATTGTAAACCGGCTGAAGCAAAGAAAAACGGAATCAGAGGAAAGCCTGGCAAAACGTATTGAACGCATCAAACAGGAGCTAACCTACGAATCTGAATTTGATATGGTTTTGGTTAATGATCAGCTGGATCAAACCCTTTCTGAAGCTGAACAAATCATCCGAAAACTGATTTATCCATAAACCGATCTTGCAATCAATATGAACAGGCTTGTCACAAATGGTATCCGGATTACAGTCCAGGCGGAATTCCAGCCGTCGCATTCCGAACCGATCCGGAACAAGTTTCTGTATGTCTATCACATCCTGATTGAAAATCAGAATGATTTTCCGGTACAGCTCCTGACACGCAAATGGATCATCTTCGAGGCGGACGGCACAAAAAAGGTGGTGAAAGGGGAAGGTGTGATCGGGGAACAGCCCATCATCGAGCCCGGTGCTTCCCACCGGTACAATTCATACAGCATCGTCCGGCATGAGGTGGCCTACATGGAAGGGCACTATACCATGCAAAGAAAAGACAACCGGGAGTATTTCAAGGTGCAGATCCCACGGTTTCTGCTGGAAGCGCCGTTTAAGGTGAATTGAGGTTTGGTTGTGGGTTGCGGGTTTAAGGTTACGGGTTACGGGTTCTTTTCCATTGACTGATTGCCGTTGGTTTCAACCGACGGACAACAGGTTCTCCAAAACTCGGACTTGAGTCCGCTTTATGCTCAGGGGTTAGCGTTCGTCGATCAGTATGCGAGCCACTTATGGTCATCACTGTTGCTTGAGGCAACGACCTTTTCGATGAATTTCATGCCGCGCACACCATCCTGAACAGATGGAAAGTCCTGGTAAACTGGCTCTGGTTCCTTCCCCTCCAGCCGGGCCTGCAGGCAGACAGCGAAATTCCGGTAAATATTCGCGAAAGCCTCGAGGTAGCCTTCCGGGTGGCCGGCCGGTATACGCGTGTTTACAGCCGCCACTTCATACAAGCCAGCTGAACCCGTACGCATAATTTGCATGGGCTTGTCCAGCCAGCGCACGATCAGGTCATTCGGATCCTGCTGGGACCACTCGATGCCACCATATTCGCCATAGACCCGGATGCGCAGGTTGTTTTCTTCACCGGCAGAGATCTGGCTGGCATATAACAGCCCCCTGGCCCCATTCGCGAACCGCAGCAACACGCTCCCGTCATCGTCAAGCAGCCGGCCATCCACATGGGCATGCAGGTCGGCGCATAACTCCTTAATCCTGAGTCCCGTGATATATTCAGCCAGGTTTTCGGCGTGGGTGCCGATATCCCCCATGGCGCCTGCAATTCCCGAACGGTTGGGATCCGTGCGCCAGCTTGCCTGTTTCTGATCCTCATCTTCAAGTTTGGTACTCAGCCAGCCCTGCGGGTATTCTACGACCACGCGCCTGATCTTCCCCAGTTCGCCATTGGCGATCATCTCCCTGGCCTGCTTGACCATGGGGTAGCCGGTATAATTGTGCGTCAGGGCAAACAACAGGCCTGATTCAGTGACTTCCTTTTCGAGCCTCAGGGCTTCTTCCATATTCAGGCATAGCGGCTTGTCGCAGACCACATGGAATCCATGGGACAGGGCCAGGTGTGCCGGGCCAAAATGCATGTGGTTGGGCGTCACAATCGAAATAAAGTCCATCCGTTTGCCTTCCGGGAGTGCCTTTTCTCGCTCGATCATTTCTGCATAATTGCCGTACACGCGATCCGGGTCGAGGTACAATGCGGCCCCGGATTTCTGGGATCGCTCGGGGTCACTGCTGAATGCCCCGCATACAAGTTCGATCTGACCGTCCAGGGTGGCTGCCATGCGATGCACCGCACCGATGAAAGCGCCTATGCCTCCACCAACCATGCCCATGCGTAATTTCCTTTTCATGATTTGCAAGTTTCTTTGGAAGATGTCCGTCTAAGATAAAAGTTTCTTCAATCTGTCGCCGGGACCGGTATTCAACGACGAAAACCCGGGATTCAACGATCATTTTTGCGATCCCTATGGAATCCCTGCAAGTTTGAAGAAACAAAAATGAGATACGATGAAAAAGTTAATATCCGGATTTGTGCTTGTTATCCTTTTTGCAGGATGTATCCCTTCCGTCCATCCGCTCATCACGCCTGAAGATGCGATCAGCCTTGATGAGGTTTTGGGTCTTTATCAGGACGAGGAAAAAAACTATATCAAATTTTCTAAAGATTCCATCAAAATAACCAACGGGATTTTCTCCAGCGACACCGTCAGAACAATCAATACGTACCTGATGTCTATGGGTGAGAATCCGGAAGTAATCCAACCACTTTATGAGGTCAGGTTTGCCCGGTTCAACAATCGGTTGTTTGCCAATTTCTACCCTGTGCCAAACAAGGATGGCTATGGATCACCGGATTATATCCCAATGAATACCTTTGCCCGGGTGCAACTGCAGGAAAATAAGATGATCCTGGAGTATTCAGACATGGACGAGCTTGAAAAAATGTTCCAGGAAGGCAAGGTCAGGCTCAAACACGAAGTTTACGGGAAAAATGGCGAGATCCTGATCACGGCATCCACCCAGCAGCTGCAGAAGTTCGTGAAGCAGCATGGCGGAAATGATGTTTTCTTCGGGATTGAAAGCATCCTAACACCAATCGAAAAAACCATCAGGCCAGGACGATGAACAGGCTCAAGTTATTCATCTCAAACAAATGGTTTCAGCATGTTGCGTTCTGGTCCATCTCCTTCGCATTGCTGATCCATTTGTTTGCCTACAATCAAAACGTCGAGAAAATTGACTGGATCTATACCGGGCTTTTCCACCTCAGCCTCTTTTTTGTCGTGTATGTAAATCTCGGGATACTCATCCCGCATTTCCTGCAGAAAAAGAAACTCGCATGGTATGCGCTTCTTGGATTTGGAGGTATCTTCCTTGGAGCACTATTGAACCAACTGACCTATCTGTATCTTGCCGGGCTTTTATTCCCGGATTATTACTTTACCTCTGCATTTTCCACCCTCAGCCTGATGGGCATTATGGCGTCCTATTTTATCCTGAGTACCTTATTGTACCTTTCAAGATCATGGGTCGACATGCAGCAAATGGAAAAAAAGCTGCTGCGGCTGGAGAAGGAACGGAAGCAATCAGAACTGTCGGCACTGCACGCCCAGATCCACCCCCATTTCATGATGAACAGCCTGAATAACCTGTATGGGCTTTCCCTTTCACAGGATGAAAGGCTGCCCGACCTGATCCTGAAGCTTTCTGAATCCATGCAGTACCTGTTGTACAAATCCAACAAGGACCGGGTACTGCTGGATGATGAGATCACGTTCATCAACCAGTATGTGGACCTTGAAAAACTGCGAACGGACTACCCGGAAAGGATCTCCTGCACGTGGACCGGGGAAACGGAAGGCATGCACACCGCCCCCCTCCTGCTCCTCCCGATCATTGAAAATGCATTCAAGCACGGATCCCTCATGGGACGGGAAAAGAACAGGATTGACATCCGGGGACGGGTGCAAAATGGCACGATGGTATTATCTGTGGAGAACCAGGTCAATACACGGCTGAAGGAACCTGAAAATGAATGGCACGGGTTTGGGCTTGACAATCTGACCAAACGCCTGGAAATGCTTTACCCCGGAAACTATGAGCTCACCACCCGGCATTCGGAAGATATGTATTTTGCATCCCTGAAATACCCGTTGTCATGATATTGAAATGCCTGGTCGCAGATGACGAACCGATCGCCCGGAAGATCATCCAGGGGTATATTGACAAAATGCCGGAGCTGGAATGCGCCGGGACGAGCCAAAACGGAATCGAGACACTTTCTTTCCTTTCCTCGAACGAAGTGGACATCGTATTCCTCGACATCAACATGCCCGAGCTGAACGGACTGGATGTGGCCAAATCGCTGGACAGCAAAAACGGACCTGCCATAATCTTTACGACGGCCTACCCGGAATATGCAGTTGAAGGTTTTGAAGTGGAAGCTGTGGACTACCTGGTCAAGCCGATTTCATTTGACCGGTTCTACAAGGCAGTGGAACGTGTCAAAAGCATGCTGGAAAAAGAAAACCCAAAAGGTTTGGTAAAGCAAACAATTTTCATCCGGGCTGACCGCAAGCAGCACCAGGTGGACCTTGAAGAGATCCAGTTTTTGGAGGCATACGGGGATTATGTGAAAGTACACTGCCAGGACCGCATGCTGCTCACAAAGGATACACTGTCAAACATGGAAAAGCAACTGCCGGCTGAAGTGTTTGTGCGCACCCACCGGTCCTATATCGTCCGTTTTTCAGCTGTTGATTATATCGAGGGTAACCACTTGCGCATTGGTCAGCATACCATCCCGATCAGCCAGGCATACCGGAAAAAGCTTGATCTCTCCTGATGTTACCTAAAGCTCCCTGATCCGGATGTTCCGGAATGACACGCGATGTCCATGATCCTGCAGGGCAATATGGCCTTCCTTCGCCTGGGCAAACCCCGGGTATTCATTGAACTTGCTATTGGCCACCAGGGCCTTCCATTCCGGGCTGTTGATCTCGTATTCGATCGTCTTGTGGCCATTGAGCCAGTGCTCCACATGGTTTTCTTTCTTTACGATCCTGGCCTTGTTCCATTTCCCCACAGGCTTTGAATAATCCTTGTCCGCCATCTGCAGGTCATAATTGTCTGCGGTCCGGTGCGTATCCATCCAGTCACCCAGCATGGCTTCATACGTCGGATTATCGAGGATCTGGTATTCCGGCGCATTGTGCCAGGCAGGAACCCCTTCTTTTTCCACAACGAGGTACATGATCCCGCTGTTGGACGTATCGGAGATCATGAAGTCGAGCTCCAGCTCGAAATCCCGGTATTTTTTCTTCGTGATGATATCACCGGCATTTCCTTCCTCGCCCATGCCAGATTTTTCCACGATCAGCAAACCGTCTTCGATCTTCCACCCGTAATCTGGAAAGGAAGCCTTGTTGTATCCGCGCCATTGATCCACATTCGTTCCATCGAAAAGGATCTCCCAGCCATGGTTTTTGGCTACTTCCTGTGCAATTATGTGGATGCCTGGCAAAATCCAGCAAAAGCATATCACCAGGACAATTCGCGTACATCTCATCATTTCAAACCTGTTTATGATTCCAGTTTCATTTTTTTCGGATCCCAGTACTTGATCTCGTTGTTGAAATAGCTGTCATTGCAAAGCAGTGCCGGTGCAGCGGCCCGGTATCCGAACACGGCATCTTCCGTGACCATAGCCTTGTTGCGCACACCGGTGAAAAAGTTGTTGAAGTGGTCGTAGTGCGCTCCCCAGTAGTCATCCTCGGCCTGGTAAACCTTGTTCTCCAGCGGCACCATTTTTTTCCTGATCAGCACCGCCTTGTCGCTTTCCTTCTTCTTTGATTTTGCGAAAGCATCCAGCGGGTCAGTGGCCTCGTTCTTGTACAGGACGACTTCCCGCCATTTCACATCCATGGCTCCTTCAGAGCCAACCAGTTTGAGGAAGGTGCTGCCCGAGGTCCCATCCACGAAATTGACGCGCAAACTGAGATTGAAGGCAGGATGCTGCCTTGTTTCGGGATAGTCGAACATACCCAGAAGCACGTCCGGCACCTCGCGTCCGTCTTTCCAGTAACGCAGGCCACCTGTCGCCATGATCTTTGTTGGTCCCATGGAGCTCACAATATAGTGGAGGCTGGAAAACAGGTGAACGAACAGGTCACCGCTGACCCCGGTACCGTAATCCCGGTAATTTCGCCAGCGGAAGAAGCGCAGCGGATCGAATTTCCTTTTGGTCGTATTGCTGATATATGTATCCCAGTCGACAGTTTCCTCGGATGCATCATCCGGGATCGGGTATTGCCATGCGCCTGTCGGTGAATTCCGCGCCCAGAATCCTTCGGCATAGATCAACTGGCCGATGGCACCCGCTTCATACAGCTCCTTCGCTTTTTCATTTCCCAATGAACTCATCCCCTGGCTGCCCACCTGGAAAGTCGTGCCTGACTTCTTCTGGGCTTTGATCACCTCGGGGCCTTCAGTGATATCATGCACCATCGGTTTTTCGCAGTATGCAGCCTTGCCGGCCATGAGGGCATCCACTGAGATCTGCTTGTGCCAATGGTCCGGGGTAGCAATAATGACCGCATCCACATCACGACGGTCCAGGATCTCGCGGTAGTCCATTGTTGTAAAAATCTCCTTTCCGTACACTTTCATGGCCCGTTCGAGCCGTCCCGCATACAGGTCACAGGCTGCCACGACTTTCACACCGGGGATCATGGAAGCGATTTTCGCATCTTCCATTCCCATCCCGCCGGCACCGATAATCGCCAACTGGATATTGTCATTGGCAGAAAACGATTTATTCCGGCGCATCACCGAAGGCACCTGGTTTCCCCTGCTGAGCAACCAGGGTGCCCCGGCCAGTGCAGGTGCCGTCGTGACTACTTTCCTGATAAATGAGCGCCTCGAGGAAGTCATCCTGTTTTTTTTCATTGATCTATCCATTTTTCAATTCCAATCACCTTTTCTTGATTCTTTAATGCTTTTGATGGCTAAAATCACTGTGCTTTTCAATCAAAGTGGTCAGGAAGTGATTCAATTTTTCACCCGACTTTATATCTGAAGATTTCAGTTCCATATCCAAATTTTCATCTTTCATAGATCCGCATTCCCATAGGCTTTCGATATGACCTATCGTCCCGTCATTGGAAGCGAACGCATAAATAACAAATCGAATAAAGTCATTTTTATATCTCTGTCGACCATATCCTACAACCAGGTTGGACCTTGCTGATCTGGATGACTTCCACACTTGACGCCCGGTTTCGCACATCTCGAATGTAGGCAAATGCCGTGTCTTTTTATGCATTGCAACTGACAACTTTCTTCATATCTGTCATACCTCCAGAATCGACAACCGATCGTGTGTGCTTTTAACTTAACCCGGATAATGTATAAACAGAATATCAGGAAAACAATCAATTGTTCAATCGATCTGACATCAGGATCGCATGAAAACACCGGAATTGATCTTTTGTAGCCCGGGCTCCAAAAAATCCGCATGATCCAACGCATCTGTCTTATTGAATGCATCGAGAAGATCCACACCTTGATAATTTGATCATATCCATGGTTTCACTTTCCTAATGGCTAAATGGTTTTATAACCGCCTGATCTTGATGTTCCGGAACCACACCTTGTCTCCATGGTCCTGAAGCGCGATCTTGCCGATTTTGGCCTTGCCGAAACCTTCCCAGTTTTTGAATTTTGAATTTGCGACCATCTCTTTCCACTCTTCAGTAAACATCTCGTACTCGACAACCTTGCGTCCATTGAGCCATTGCTCCACCTTCCCGTCCTTTTTGTAGATCCGGACCTGGTTCCATTGGCCTGCCGGACGGACCGTCACAAACTTGCAGGCAAGCATATCGTACAGGTCACCTGCCCTGTGTGTTTCAAAACGGGCATCCGGATGACAGGTGTTGTCCAGGATCTGGATTTCCGGACCAGTCAGGTAGGCAACATTGTACTCCGGCGACTCTATTACGGAGAAAAAGATCCCGCTGTTGCCACAACTGGAAATTTTCCAGTCAAGCACCAGCTCAAAATCCTCATATTCACCACTTGTCACAATGTCCCCTCCATCCGGTGAAACAGATTTTCCCTCTTCATTGATCTCCGTATCCAGGTACAGGGCGCCATCCTCAACCTTCCAGCTGGATCCGATGGTTTCCTTGCCGTAGTTTTTCCAGCCTGCCGTTGTGGTCCCGTCAAACAGGAGTTCCCATCCTTCGGACTTCTCCCAGGGAGTCAATACATTGGGCTCGTTGACAAATTCGGGTGTTGTTATAAAGCCGGGCTTCCCCTCAGGGATCCGGTTCATGGTATACCAGCCTTCGGTCGACCATAAACCATGGCGCAATTCGCTGATAAAAGGGCTCAGGATACGGACATACAGGACATGGCCCTCCTGCATGCCATCGAGTTCGAGAAAAACGCGTTTCCGGTCATCGGATACGTTTACAGACCTGATCGCAAGATCCTGCAGGTCCACTTTTGGTCCGCCATACGCTTCGGTGGGGACATATTTCCATTGCTGGACCTCGTAGTCGGTTTTTTGCCAGCCGTCCCCGGGGGTGAGCGCTTCGGTAAATTCAATTTCCAGCCCATTGGATCTTGCACGGATCGCAAGCATCTCAAAAACACACTCGTGATTATACTTCAAGCGCTGCAGGCCGTACCAGAGCTTGCCAGACTGCTGCCAGTTGCCGGGATTGCCAATGCCGCCGACATACAGGGCAGTGTCCGGCCCCCAGGTCATCCGGTTCACACCGGCCTCCAATCCCTGGATGAAACGGAACACAGCCCCCTGGTACTGTCCTTCGATCATTTCCACGAAGTCACGCTTGACACCCCCATGGGTCACCTCGGCATGGATCATCTGCCCTACGTAGGGGCCTTCATCCAGGTAAAGCGGGGTGGCGGGGGAATTCCCGATTTCATCCTGCGGCAGCCAGACTACCGGAGGTGATTCTTCAAGCCCTGCAGTCCCTTCAAAGTCAACACTGCGGCTTCCATACCATGCCCCTTCCTGCACATGGAGAACCTTGCTGGAAGGAAGCCAGTCACCCTGGTTGTCGCAGACAAAGACTTCCCCATCCACTCCGATGCCGATGCCATTGGGCGTGCGGAGCCCGTGGGCGAGGAATTCTACTGAACCGTCATCTTTGGAGATCTTCACAACTTTACCCCTGTCGGGGATTTGCGGGCTGGCACTCGCCCCACCCGGCAGGATGGCAGTAGCCAGGGCACCGTAGAAATACCCATCCTTGTACTCCAGCCCGAAGGCGAATTCGTGAAAATTGGCAGAAGTCCTCCAGTCATTTGAAACCAACAGGTATTCATCGATGAGGTCATCCCCGTCGTGGTCTACCAGACGGGTCAATTCCTGCTTTTGCAACACATAGATGTCTCCGTCCACCACCTTGAGGCCCAGTGGTTCGGCAAGCCCTGCAGCAATGCGCTTGGATGTCATTCTTGAAGGATCACCGGAATCCGCATTCTCAAGCAGGTAGACAGCGCCGGACGGGTCCCAGGTACAGACAGCCAGCCTCCCATCGGGCAGAAAATCCATACCGCCAACTTTTGGAAGAAAATCATCCGGGCGTGCCTGGGAGAGGTCATATGCCGGGTGGACGCCTGCGACTGGATAACCATCACCGGGGGCCTTCCTGATCTCCGACATCGGGAGGCTCAGGCCTGCATACGTGGTCCGCTGTTCGAAGGTATGGAATAAAACTTCCGGGGGGATGACCTCGAATGCTTCTGCTCCCGGCTTCTTCCAGTTCAGGGATAAAAAATGCCCCCCCGATGCATCGAAATATTCGAGCCTGACGGGGTGGTAACCCTTTTTCAGCCCGACAGTCACTTCCCGGGCTTCGGTGCCATGCAGTCCGTCATTCAAGATCACCGCCTCTCCGTGGAGCATAAACCTTGAACCGTCATCACTCCAAAGTCGAATGGTATATTCTCCATCATCGGCAGCATGGAGATATCCGTCCGCATTAAGTGCGAAGTAATCTTCAAGGCCCTTGAATTCGCCACCTGAAAGATTGCCAAAGTTTGGCATAACGCCAGCCATGACCGGCCTCAGGCCTGCAGGGATATCGGCCAGTTTTTGCACATTTCTTGATATCTCAATGATTTCAGTCGCCAGGCCGGGGTTAAACTGTGCAGCTGATTCCGAAAACCCCTCAAAATAGTCCGCCTCAGGAATGGACTCGCTTCCTGCCTGGAGCCCCTCATCATCGGGATCCAGTGACAGGATATAGCGCACCATCTCGCGCGCATCGCTTTCGGCAAGCTCTGGATGCGGTGTCATGGCCTGGGCACCCCAGATGCCTGACCCGCCGGAGATGATCTTGTTTGCAAGCATGGCAACTGTCTGGTCAGCTGTCGGGTACTTTTCAGCAATGTCGACATAGGCCGGACCGATGGTCTTGACATTTACATTGTGGCAGGTTTTGCAATCGTTTTGGGCAATCAGGCGGTATCCAAGGGGCAGGT
>JARQTN010000078.1:38157-59463 GCA_029976695.1 Lewinellaceae bacterium | reverse complement strand
CGGACACTTTTTGTGATATCGCGGCCGCCTGCCTTGATGGACCAGGTGGTGGGTGCTTCATTTACGATATAGGCATCTCCCATTGTTTCCGGCTGCGGGCCATGGTGTGTATTGTACACTGCACCTTCAAGACTGACATACCCTTTCCATACTTTGTAGAGTGCACAATCCTGGGTCGAGTAGGCAGCCCACAAATCCTCATCCATTGCGATGGTGATCATGCGGGGCATTGAATCGAGTACGGAACGGAATACCCACGGGTCATGGGGCCTGGTTTCAGAATTTCCGATGATATCTGCATCCGACTGGCATGACGAAAGAAATAAGACGAGCCCGAAAAAAACGGGGAAAACGCATTTCAAATGGTTCATTGACTGAGAATCTGACGTGTTTAAGCCCGCCCAAGATAAAAAGAAAGGTTTGAGGGGACTGAAAATCCCGGCTAACGGAGGATTGATTTCAATGTATGCCATTTAGCTGCCAGCTGCCTGAGGACCACCAGTTGCTTGTAGCGCTCCCTTGCCTCGGTAGCAGGGATCCCGAAATACTCCTTGCCGTCTTCAATGTTTTCCCCTACGCCGGATTTTGCATAGATTGTGACATCATTTCCGATCACCAGGTTTTGGGCAATCCCCACCTGGCCAAGGATCACACACCTGTCACCCAGGATCGTTTTTCCCGCGATCCCGACCTGGGCTGCGATCATGCAGTGTTGACCGATGACAACCCCGTGGCCAATCTGAACCTGGCAATCCATTTTTGTGCCTTCTCCAATGATGGTGTCACCGCTGACTCCCCTGTTGATCGTACAGCCTGCGCCGATCTGCACATGATCCTGAATGATCACCCTGCCAACCGTGGTCCAGGCCTGGTATCTTTCACCCCATTTTTTCAGGTAGAAGGCATCAGTCCCAATGATCGCACCGGACTGGATCGTGACGTGTTTCCCGATCTGCACATGGTCTCGAATGATGGACCCGGACTGGATGTATGTCCCCTCGCCGATCTGCACATGATTGCCGATCCGGACACCCGGCTCGATGTATGCACCAGGGTGGATATGCTGTTCGACGCGCGCATGCGCATCCCATTTAAGCGCGGGCCGCATTTTTTGCGTGATCACTTCATAGGCAAGAAAAGGCTCTTCGCACAGGAGAAGCGCTTTTCCCGGGGGGCAATCAGTTTCCTTGTTCAGGATGATGATCGATGCAGCTGAGCCAATCGACCTGCTGAAATACTTTTCCGCATCCACAAATGTGATATCCCCTTTTTCAACCTTGTGGATCTCGTTGATCCCGGTGGCAAACAGCGTATTGTCCCCAAGGATGCGTGCCCCGATCCATGCAGCGATCTCTTTGATTGGAATTGGGTGCTCAAACTTCATACCCTATGTTTTTACCAGTGCAAAATATTGCCTTGAAAAAGATTCGGGATCAATTTACTAAAATTACTTCCCTGAAGCCGGATCGAGATACATTCTACAGTTCCCCGAGGACCTGGCGTTGATTAAATGCACATCATGCGCTACCGGATTTTGCAGCATTTCACCTCATCGATCTCAAAATTCATCGTATTTTAAGTCGTTTTTCAACCAATCCTGCAGCTATGGCAAAGCAATTCTCACGAAGGGAACTCATTAAAAAAGGGGCGCTCGCTTCTGCGTTGATCGGCATCCCGGGTATGGCACTGACCAGGAGCCTTCATCCGGCGGGTACCGAATTCCAAATTTCAAGAAGGGTAAAAGACGCAGTCCGTTTGAATCGGAATGAAAACCCGTACGGGCCATCGAAAAGCGCCCGGGAAGCGATCATTGAATCGATCGCTGAGGGCAACCGGTATCCCAGGGCTGCGATCATGGACCTGAAGGAGGTGATTGCGGGGAAAGAGGGATTGACACCCGATCATATCCTGGTGACTGCGGGTTCGACAGAATTACTTGGCCTTGCGGGATTGGCGTATGGGCTGAAAGGAGGAAAACTGATCTCGAGCCAGCCGACATTTGATTTCCTGCTTGAATACAGTACACGGGTCGGCGCTGAATGGGTCAAGATCCCGCTGACCGAGGATTACCAGTATAACCTTGATGGCATGCGCAAGGCGGCAGATGCAGATACCAGGCTCCTGTTTGTGTGCAATCCGAATAACCCAACGGGCATTGAAATCCCGCATAACGATGTCAGGAGTTTTTGCGAGGAGATGGGGAAAAAACATGTCATCTATCTGGACGAAGCTTATATTGAACTCAGCAGCATGGGCCTGAAGGGATCCATGGCAGATATGGTCAACGAATACCCGAAGCTGATCATCGCCAGGACATTCTCGAAAATTTATGGCCTGGCCGGATTGCGCATCGGATACGCCATTGCCCATCCAGACACGATCCGGTACCTGATGCAATATCACATCGGACGCATGGTCACACCAAGCGTGACTTCGGTACGTGCGGCAATCGCATCATTGAAGGACAAGAAATTCTATCACATGTCCGGGAAAATGATTGCTGAAGCACGCGAACACGTCTGCAGGAAATTTGACCACTGGGGGATCACTTATCTGCCCTCCGTGACGAACTTCGTGTTCTTCAAAACGGATAAATTCGAGTCGGACGTGCGGGAATCACTTGAAAAGAAAAATGTCTATATCCAGAACTACATGCACATCCCCGGATGGGCCAGGGTGAGTATTGGCACGAAAGATGAAATGGATGAGTTCCTTTCAGAAACGAAAAAGCTGATTGCCTGACCAGGATTTAGTGGGCCCCGTCCTTGAGTAGTTCAGGATATTTCTCCTGGAACTTCCGTAAACGAGGTATGGATACGCTGCGCACGTAAGGGTTATTCGGGTTCCTGCGTTCATAGTCCTGGTGATAGTCCTCGGCCTTCCAGAACTTTTCGAGGGGCACAACCTCCGTTACGATCGGGTCATCAAACACTTTTTGTTCTTCCAACATGCGGATATAACTCTCTGCAGCCTCCTTCTCCTCTTCATTCTGATAAAAGATAATGGACCGGTATTGCCTGCCCCTGTCCGGGCCCTGCCTGTTGCGTGTGGTCGGGTCTCCTGAGCCAAAAAATACCTTTAACAGTGTTTCATAAGACACGACATCCGCGTCATAGAAAACTTCCACCGCTTCGGCATGCCCGGTGAGGCCCATGCTTACCTTTTCGTAAGTCGGCTTTTTCTCTTTACCACCAGCATATCCGGATACAGCTTCCTTTACGCCACGCACGGATTCGAATACCGCCTCCACACACCAGAAGCAGCCCATTGCGAAATAGGCCTTTGAAGCCCCTGAAAGATCAACCTGTTCCTTCGCATTTGCTGAAGAAGAAAATTCCCCGGATTGAGTTTTTGGTGTACAAGCGAGGATCAGGGAGAGGAAGACTGAAATCAAAATTTGAAAGCCCATGGCCTGATTTTTTCGTTTTAAACAATCCTGGGTGCATTCCGTTCAAACCAAAATCAGGCAGATCAGTCAAATCGTCTCCTGATATACTTTTTCCCCTGGCGTTCATGATTTTCCTTCTTCCTGAAATGATCACGCAAAATGCGATATACCTGGAGCAGGCAGAGGAAGATCAGGATATATAAAATGTATGTCATTTCACCCGTATGCTGAATTTTCAGGAATTCCCAATTTACAAAATCAGGAGGTGATCAGAAAATGGAAAGGAGGTCTGATACCGGCTTTCATCAGCATTACCAGATCAGACGCATGATTCTTAAAAGCTCAGGATACAGGTGAGCCTGAATACCGTTCAAGGTATGCGAGTGTATCATCCAGGCCATTCAGGATATCCAGGTTTGGTTCATCCTCAACTGTAGAAAGGTCCTGAACCCTCCCTGAGACCACCAGGCCACATGGGATCGTTTTGACCAGTTTTTCAATGTAGTGTGTAAATGTAAAATCCTGCTCATCCGTATTGAGTGTAATTGCCTTGTTGGCAGCGGATAGACGACACGCGGACCGCACTGAATCCAGGTCGCTATCCGTTCCGATATTGATCACCCGGATCCCCCTCTTTTTCATCAGGAAATGCACGAACAGCATGCTCAGTTCCTGGGTATTCCCCGGAGGCAGGAAAAGGACAAATACAGGACCGTCCTTGACCAGGGGGAGGTGGTCGATTTCGGACATCAGTTTTCTGACAATCAGGTTATTCAGGTATTTTTCATGGGAAATATCCATGGCCCCGGAAAGCCAGAGCAAACCCAGCTTTTCCAAAAATGGATAGATCACCTCCATCATGGCCGATTCAAGCCCCATTTGCTCGATGTTGGACTCAATGATACTTTCGAATTTATAGGTATCCATTTCGATCAGGGAAAGGGACAGTGCGTCTACCTGGTCTTCGCCGGGCAAATCTATGGCGGTAATTTCGGCCACATGCTGGGCAATTTCAGCAGGAGACATGCTCGCAATATGGGAGATCTTGAACCCGTTCCGGTTCAACAGGGCAATATTAATGAGTGCCTTCAGGTCATCGTCCTGGTAATACCGGATATTTGTAGGTGTTCTTTCGGGTTTCACAACACCATATCTCTTCTCCCAAATACGAATCGTATGGGCCTTGATCCCGGTCAGTTCTTCCAAATCGCTGATTGAATAAATCGCCACGTTACGTCTTAATGAAAATCCTACTTGAAATCATAAACACTCTTACTCGTTTTTTGTTGATAAACCATTCACAGGGTAAGTAATTTAACCTAATTTTGATCTATGAATATCGGGATTGTATGCTACCCTACCTTCGGTGGTAGCGGTGTTGTCGCCACTGAACTCGGACTTGCCCTTGCAAAAGCTGGACACGGAGTTCATTTTATCACCTACAAACGTCCTGCGCGTCTTTCCCACTACCAGGAAAACGTTTATTTCCACGAAGTGACTGCACTGGATTACCCGCTTTTCGAATACACCCCTTACGATACCACCCTGACGAGCAAACTGGTCGATGTGGTGAGGTATGAAAAGCTGGACCTCCTCCATGTGCATTATGCGATCCCCCATGCGACGATCGCCTACCTCTCGAAAATGATCCTGGCGGAAGAGGGCATCGACATCCCGATCATCACGACATTGCACGGGACCGATATCACCCTTGTGGGGAAGGACAAATCATACGCTCCCGTTGTAGAATTCAGTATCAACAGGTCAGATGGCGTAACGGCCGTTTCCAAGTACCTCAGGGACCTGACATACCAGTATTTTGACATCAAGAAAGAGATCAAGGTCATCTACAATTTTATTGATTTTGACCGCTTCAAGCGTGTGGATAAAGAGCATTTCAGGAAAGCCATTGCCCCGGACGGGGAACGCATCCTGGCGCACACATCAAATTTCAGGGAGCTCAAACGCGTGGATAATGTGATCCGGATCTTCAAAAAGGTCCAGGAAAAGATCCCGGCAAAACTCCTCCTGATCGGTGATGGCCCGACCAGGCAGGGACTTGAGGAACTGTGCCGGGAATTGAAAATCTGCAACCATGTCCGCTTCCTCGGAAAGATCGATGCTGTCGAAGAGATCCTGGCCATCAGTGACCTGTTCCTGATTCCTTCTGCGAATGAAAGTTTCGGCCTTGCTGCACTGGAGGCGATGGCCTGTGAGGTGCCCGTGATCTCTTCAAATGTTGGCGGATTGCCGGAAGTAAATATCGACGGCGTGACAGGTTACCTGAGCGACTTTACCAATGTCGATGAAATGGCTGAAAATGCACTCAAGATCCTGTCATCAGACGAGACACTGCAGAAATTCAGGGAAAACGCCTATGCCCATGCCCGAAGTTTCGACATCAAGCACATCCTTCCACAATACATCGAATATTACGAAAAACTGATCGGGGCGCCTGTTTCCTGATCAAGACCCCGCATTGAAAAGTCTTCATATTTTTTGCACAACAGGTGCAAGGAAGATCCAGATGGTCATACTCATGAGGTTATTCATGACAATATACCTTCAAATCATCAATGACCGTCATCTTGTCTGAACCGGGATTCCAGAACTGGATGCGCATCGCATCAAAATCGACGCCACGCACATCAGCATCCAGGGTAACCACCCTTGTTTCCCCATGATCCATGATCCTGTGCAGGCGGATCACCTGGTCCTTTACGGTTTTCCCGTCTTTGAGGAACTGCACGTTCATCTGTGTCATCTTCCAGACCTCCCATTCTTTTAAAGGTGTGTGGACCATAACACTTGTCCGGATCCACCCCGGGCACATTTCTGATGATACACCGACTATCAGGGCAGGCGAGAAAGGCTCTTCCCGGGAGACACAAATGGCACGATCTGACTGGATGCCGCCGGTTGTGCAACCTTCACCCAAATTTCCTTCAAAATCATTCTCGTAGACGATCTTTTCTGCTTTTGGCACACCGCTGTACCAGTCACTCTTTTCCAGGAGTTTATAATAATCGCGGTCGAACTTCCACTTGCCGATCACGTGAGCGAGGTATTTTGTCCGCACCTCCCCGGGCACGAAATATTTTCCCAGGTGGGCCTGGTGGACCCACCAGAACATCAGGTACATGCAAAGGGCGATCATGAGATATAAGCCGAAGGAGGTCCATTTCCTTTTTTGCATCGCCCCGTAGAATGCCCCGAGCGGGAAGGCCAGCAACGGGTAGATCTGGATCAGGTTGCGCTGCCCCAGGCTACCGCCGTACATCCACTCATCCCAGGCAAAATTGATATACATGGCCAGCAGAGAAACGATCAAGACTGCCGGGAATACTTCTTTCTTCCTTTTCCACAAAGCGAAAAACCCAATGAGTGAAAGGATCATGATGGGACTATAGACAAACCACCCGGCCCGCGTATTGAAAAGCCCTTTGATGAAATGGGGATCGAGCCAGCTGAATCCCTGCTCTTCATAAGAGTAGACGATCCATTCACCGGCCGCATATTTCCAGTAGATCAACTGGATCAACCCGACCGGGATTGCTCCTGCAAGGAAAAGGAACACGTGTCTGAAATTTCCCGTCAAAAAATGAAGACGATCCTGCCACCCAGATAACCGGATTCCCCATAGTACAGGCACCAGGGCAATGATGATTTCCGTTGGCCGGGTCAGGACAGCGAGGCCGCACAGGATGCCCAGCAGGAATCCTTTCCAATTTGCTGGTTCCCTGTAGTAGGAAATTGTCATGAGGATGACAGCCACATAGATGGTGAACAGGTAGTTGTGTGGCATCGCTCCGGATATGGATGCATACTCCAGGTAATTTGTACACAGGCAGACAGATATGAGAACCAGGGAGGACAGTTTGTCAGAGAAGTATTTGATCAACAACAGCCTGAGCAGGAACACCCCGAGTATGGCGATCAGCAGGCTTTCCAGCGAGATTGCAAACTGGTATGCCCGTGAGAAACCATCCTGGGGATCGCCCCGTGCACCAGCCGCCAGGTGTCCTACGATAAATGCGGGCAGGTACATGACAGCCATTCCGGCAGAATATTTCATCACCTTGTTGCCCGAAGGGTGGTCAAATACCTGGTATGCTGAAGAGGCCGGGTAATACGTTTGCATGACCTGGTCCGAGAAGTTCACCTGCTTCAGGTCCTTGTAAATAAAAATCGCCGGCAGGTAGAAATAGTACCCACTCACATCCCAGCTGATGGTGGCTTCTGTACGCTCTTTCTGCCACTTTGGGTAATAGGCGAAGGCAAGTGCACCGAGGACGACCGCGATGATGACCACCGTAATCAGGGAATATGGATATGTGGAAGATCCGGTTTGCTGCATTTGGGGGTTCAAGATAACAGACCTGGGTTAAATTCAGTTTGGAGTATGAAAAATATTGGTGGGAATAGTATTGGAAAACAGTCTAACAGGGGAAGATGCTATTTTAATGATCTGGAAAGGGAGAGTAACTAAAGTTCTAGTTATTCGTCAGGCCCAACTGATTGAAAGAATCAGCAACGAATCAGCAACACTTTCTACTGAATAAACAAGATCTTCGTAACCACCGCATCAGGCTTGGCCGTAAAACCATCCCCCTCGATCGTACTGTACACCAGGTAAACGCCGGTGCTCGCCCTGCGGCCATCAAAATTCCGACCGTCCCAGACCGCCTGGCCGCCCAGGGCAATGGTCTCGAAGATCAGGTTCCCCTGCATATCCGTGATCTTCACATTGGCATCACGGGCAAGGCCCCGGATAGCGATCGGACCATCGTAATCCTCACGCACAGGATTGGGAAATGCATACACCGCATCCTTGTCATGCACCGCAGTGCCCATTGTCGCTTCTGACCGCAGGCTGATGATCCCTTCATTCGTGGCAAAATAAACCATACCGTTCTCCTGGTTGACGGCAATGTCATTGACCTGGTCATTCAGCAGCGGACTGTTGTTTGAATTATAATAGGCGACCTGTTCTTCCCCGTTCGCTGATTGTACAAATACACCGTTACGCGTACCAAACCATTTGCGGTTTGCCCCGTCTACGGCAATGGAAAGGATTTCCTCATCGCTAAGCAAAAAGGCAATGATCCCTTCCTGGTCGATCTTGATCCGGAAGCCGGCATGCGGGCCATCAAAAATATCTGCGCCTCCATCGAAAATGACCGGCCCCTCCGCAGTCCCGACCCAGATGTCTCCATCCAGGTCCATGGCCAGGCTGAGCGTGCGGTTCGTGGGCAGCTCACTGTTGGAAGCATTAAACACCTTGCAGCGGTCATCGGACGTGTCGTCTATCGTTCCCTCGTCACTGTATACGACCACTCCGGCTGAATTTCCGCTGTCGATGATCCATTTGTATCCCCTTTCATCAATGATGATATCACTGAACGTGGTACTCCCCGTGCAGGCCGGGTTGATCCCGGTGAACGCTCCATCATTCTTGAGTACGAGAATGGGCATATCCTGGTTTGCCAGGTAGTTGGTCATCCACAGGTTCTGGTCCTCATCAAGTGCCAGCCCGGCAATGCGTTCTCGAGCATCGTCACCGGCTGCTCCCTGGACAATTGAATTGGTCTGGTTGTAGACCTTGAATTCATTGAAGTCGAATTCAAGGAGCCCGGATGCGTAAGTCGCAACAAACACTTTGGAATGATCTCTGAGTGGCATGATCTGGAAGAAATTCAATGTCCCTGTACTGGCGAGGTCTTCGTTGTTGAACTGGTTGTAGACCTCCCAAATGCCATCCCTGTAGATGTAAAACCCGTCCCGGTTGACCAGGGGGGTAAAACTCTGGTTCACGCCCCCGGTGGCGACATAAAGGATACCATCCTGCAATACCAGGTCCGAAGCATTGCGCGAAAATGGCGTGTTAAACCTCTGCCGCTCACACCCCCATCCCCGGTTGGGGGTGCTCCGGAAATCAGGGAAATCGTCTGCATACCAGACCTTCCCGCTGTCATCTTCCACCACATAATTGGGATAGTCAAAACAATTGAACCCACCTTCCTGGAACGGGCCGTTCTCATCGTAGAAAAAGATCTTGCCCCGGCAGTCCGTATCACAACTGTACCCGCCCATCAGGAATGGCCCTTCGGGGGAAATGAAGGAAACGGAATATCCATCCACGATATGGAAAGGCAGCCATTCGCCATCATACCGGTACAAATCACCATCTACCCCTGCGTAAAGCATCCCCTCGTGTGCCGCAATCGCCCCTGAAGTATAACTTGATGGCAAGCCAGCTTCAGGACCAAGCACCTGCCAGCTTGCCAGGTCATTGATCAGCAAATTCCCTTCCGGGTCATAGGTCCGGATACCACCTTCTGTACTGATATAGTATTTGCCATCAAATATGGTAAATGCAGTGACAGGCTGGCCAGTGAAAAGCGTAGCTCCGAATTGCCGGGTAGACACATCCAGTTCGACAAGCCCAAAATCACAGGCCAGGTAAACCAGATTGCCCTCAGAAGAATAGACATGGTTGATTGCCTTACTGCCCAGGATGTTGCTGTTGCGCAGGATGTTGTTGCGGTTGATTACTTCACCGTCATAGATCAGGTCGATATTGCTGTTGTCATACACAATGACCAGTGCCTCGGGCGTGGCATGGTATTTCACCAGCTTGATGTCCACCTCACTCAATCCATCCTCCTTGGTGAAAAAGCTGATCTCGTCACTCCCCCTGTCGATCGTCACAAGGCCGCTTTCCGTTCCGTAGTAGACCTTGCTGTCGCTGACTGTGACAGACTTTCCGATGGAGAAAGGGAGATAGGAACGCCACTGTCCGATGCGAAATTCACTCTGGCCGGTAAGCCCCAATGCGATCGTCGTCAGAAGGAAAATTAAGGTAAAACGGTGCATCATGCGTTTTGTGCTCGGTTTTCGTAGACTGAACTTCATAGAGGCCTCAAATATTGCCAATTTTTTGTGAATTGAAGTGTCCGGAAAAATGCACAGTATCGGGGTAAAGAAATTTTGAAGGGATCGTGACCTGGGGATTTCAGCCCTTCCATCATTTGTACATGACCGAGTCCCGCAGGTATTCATAGACACGGTCGGGCACAAGGTATTCCACCGAATAGCCTTCCCGGATGCAACTGCGGATATAACTTGCGGAGATATGCAGCTGGGGGGCATCGAACAAATGCACGGAGGGATGGTCTTCAAGTTCCCCAAGGGCATAGGTAGGCCGCCGGTACACATAGATCTGATAATCCCTGAGGATGATTTCATAGTTTTTCCATTTGTGCAAGGTCGCCAGGTTATCCCCGCCCATGATCAGCGCAAATGTATGTCGCGGATACTTTTCACGAAGGTACGTCAGCGTGTCGATGGTATAGGATGGCTTGGGCAGTGAAAATTCGATATCGGAGGCACGTATATGGGCATTCTCACCGATGGCCAGGTGTACCAGGTGGAGCCGGTCATAATCCTTTGCCAGTGTTTTCTTGGGTTTCAGGGGATTCTGCGGGGAAACCACAAGCCAGACCTGGTCAAGGTCCGTTTGTGAGGCCATGTAATTGGCAATGATCATATGGCCGACATGCACAGGGTTGTAGGAACCGAAAAAGAGCCCGATCTTCATAAGCATGCAATAAAATCAGGGCAAAGATAGCATTAATCGATCCAGGTAGTGGGCTTAGCCAAATTCAGCCACGGCGTCTTCAAGAGCGATCTGGGTCAGGGTCTCCCAGTCCGTATGGTAGTAATAGGGGACCTGGATCCATTTTCCGTTCTGTCGGCTGAGCATTGTCCCGTTGCCATGATTGGCGCGCACCCCTAACAGGTCAAGCTGCTGCCTGTTATTGATTTTCAGGGTCAACAATCCATCCCTGCAACAGGCAAATGCACGTCCCTTGTATTCAAGCGAAGGGGATGAGAGCAGGCTGCTTTGGTCGAGATAGGGGTAAAGCGCAGATAGCTTTCGGGTGATTTGGGCAAACAATACTAAAGGTGACATGGCTTCCCGAGTGTTGTTTCAACCAAGATACAATACTTTATGAAAAAACATAATATGTTGTATGTTTTTATTCTTTTTCGATCAGCAGCCGGATTGTGTAGTCTTCCCTTGCGGGAGGAAGGGATGCACTTTCCGGGTAGGGATCAACCTCAAGCAGCTGGAATCGGTAGCCGTTCACCAATGTATCAGCCAGATCAGGGTAACCAGCTCGTCCGACAAGGTGGAAAATCGTCGGGGCATCATCCTCTTCAAAAAAGGCAGTAAGCTCAATATCCGCCTGCCCTTCCCAGACACATACCACATCTGTCGGGCAACGGCTGTCTTCAATATCCGAAAAGGTGATTTCAAGTGCCTTGTTGTGATTGACCGTTTTTTCAAAGCCGATCTCGTAGGTATTGAAGATGTCTTCCTTCGTACAACCTGAAAACAAGATCGTCAGGATACCAAAAAGTGCAAACGTCCTCTTCATGACTCCATTTTTTGATTTCTGTCTATGTATACAGACGCATTCCAATCGTTTATGGTTGGCTCCGGGCGTGATTCATGGATGAAGTGGCCGATGCACAAGACCGACGGAATGCTTTATCCATTTTAGAATTTCCCGGAGGGAGGTTCTTATGTTGCAAACTTACGAATCGGGAACACGCTCACCCGGGATGTCCCTGTTTCTCAACCTTGCAGCTATTGAAACCTGCTCGAAGGTTCCGTTCCCACCTCCCTTTACGCATCAGGATGAAATGCGGCTTTGCGATGCGCACCGTCGCAGAATGGCTTGTTTGCAGATGCTCCGCACCTGCATAGCCACACATCTTTTTCGAGTACCTGGCTGGATCCATCAGGCATTTTGATCTCGCAGGGTCCTGAGACCCTGAGCGGCCCGTTTGCTGTGACCTCAACATTTGTATTCCCTTTTTCCATATCTGGTTTTATTTTCTTCTCATGGTTTTCTTCGATGATACTCAGGGCCCCGGATGGACATTTCCTGACCTGTTCGACCAACTGTTCGGATGTAGCATTTTCAGGCGTGATCCACGGCCTTTCGTTTGGTTTGAACACCCCGGGCAAACCATTTACACATACCCCTGAATGGATACAAAGGTCCGGCTGCCATAGAATCGTTACCTCCCCATTGGTATATTTTTTTGCCATTCAGATCCTTTTTATGAAGTGGACTGAAACAGATGAATTCATGTTTCAGGATATGACCTTATTAACCCGGCGGATGAAAAAAAGTTGACTTTCCATTCTAATCGTCGCATATCGTGGTCTCTCTCGGAGAATAGCCCAACAGACGGTATGACGCTGGCGGAGGTCGGGATCATTCCGTAAACTTGCAGATGATCATTGCAAATCAAAGTTTAGCGCCACGATGCGGAAGCTCCCGAAAATATTGACCGGTATCCTGGTGATCTTTGCCGTTTTTATCCTCGCTGGTCCGCGTGTCGAAGGTATTGACCGGGAAAAGGCGAATTACAGCCTTCCGGATGATCCCGTAAAACTTGAGCAGTACATTTTGACTAAAGAGCAATCTGTAAAGCTGAAACCCGACAACCAGGCGCGTATCCTCTGGCATGACCCGCAGGTAAAACAAAAAACCGAATATGCCCTCGTCTACCTGCACGGGTTTTCCGCCAGCCAGGAGGAAGGCGACCCGGTCCATGAGGAATTTGCCCGGCGCTACGGCATGAATGCCTACCTGGCCAGGATATCCGGCCATGGCATGGATACACAAGAGCCATTCATCGACCTGACAGCCAAAGGCATGGTCGAATCTGCGGAAGAAGCCCTGGCCATTGGTCAAAGTCTCGGGGAGAAAGTCATCCTGATGAGTTGTTCGACAGGCGGCACATTATCGCTCTATCTTGCCGCACAATACCCGAATGATGTGGACGGGCTCATCCTGTACTCCCCCAATGTGGATGTGTACGACAAAAAAGCCTGGATCATCACCATGCCATGGGGATTGCAAGTTGCCCGCATGGTCACCGGTTCCGAATACCGGGAATGGTCGCCTCCTGAGGGTGCCCGTCAATACTGGTATGCGAAATACAGGCTGGAAGGTGCGGCCGCCCTGAAAAAGCTGGTCAACGAAACCATGACCGAGGCGAATTTCAAGCGTATTGACCAGCCTTTGCTCCTCCTCTACTACTACAAGAATGATGAGGAACGGGATCTTGTCGTTTCGATCGAGCGCATGCAGGAAATGTTTGACCAGGTTTCCACGCCAACTGACAAGAAGCGGGCATATGCCATGCCGGATGCAGGCAATCATGTGCTTTGTTCCAGGTTCTTTTCACAGGATTTGGATGGGGTGAGGGAAAAGACCTTTGCCTTTACGGAAGAGGTGCTGGGATTGAGTCCGGTCAAGGACCAGGAATAATTGCGGCAGCTGAAGCAGCCAATACATGTGCAATGCCTGTTGCTAAACCAAATCTTAACTGGTTCCTTAAAATCACCATTTGCCCTTAACGGATGCCAAGTGATCCTGGACTTACATCGGCCAGAAGACCACTAGCAACGACTCAATCAAGAAGAAAACAAAAAAAGGTAGTACAAGGTATCCCATCACGTCCCTTGCCTGGATTTTTATGCCTGCCCCCATGACGGGCAGAACCAGCAACAGGTAAAAGGGTTGCAGGGCGTTCGTCAGGCTTTCACCGTATGCAACCGATAATGCCGCCCTCGATTGAATAGCCACAAGCTCTTCTGCCGGAAGGCCCGCCGCGATCTCATTGACTGCCGAGATGATGCTTGGGCCCAGCACAGCAAATTCGCCCCCGGCTGAAGGGATTGCAAAATTGACGATCCCCCCGGACAGGAATGCATAGAAAGGGAAAGTTTGCAGGGTTGCGGCAGAGGCCATGACTTCTGCCAGTTTTTCCCCCAGTCCCGTATACAGCATGATGCCCATGATCCCGGCATAAAACGGATACTGGAACAAAATCCCGGAGACATTACTGCTTGCGCGCTGCATCGAAATACCATACCGGACCGGGGTTTGGTGGAGCAGCAGCCCAAAAATCAGGAAGGTGAAGATCATAATATTCAGATTGAGCTCCAGCCCCTTGGTGGCAAAATAGTAGATGATGTAGCCCAGCCCCATCAGTGCCACGATCAATTGGATGAGGGAGCTGTTGTTTAACCTGTCCGACAGTGCATTGTATGGCAATTTCATCTGGATTGCCTCCTCGTGGATGGTGATGTCCGCGGTTTGGTCTTTTCGGATCAACAGGTCACTCAAAGACCGGACTTTTTTCTCTTTTGGGTTGAGCAGGAACATCATGGCCGGCATGACGAGGACAAAAACAGCAAGCATCACCAAATTCAGGCCCGAACCAAGCGTATCGGATGTCGGAATGATATCAGATAACACACCTGCTTCAATCATATAGTTGCCAGGCGTATTCAGCAGCAAGGGAATTGAACTGGACAACCCGCAAACCCAGCTTCCACCGGCAAAGTATACGCAGGCAATCAGGAACGGGTAATTGACCCCTGGAATACGTATGGCCATTTCCCTCGCCAGTACAGCAGTGATCACGATCCAGCCCCAGCTGACCAGGCTGAGCAGGCTCCCGATCAGCACAACGAAAATGTAGACCTGTCCAGGTGTTTTAATGACCCGCCCCAGCCTGTCAATGCCGTTTCTTGCCAAAGGGGACAAGGCAATGCTGTATCCCGTAATGATCAACAATACCATTTGCATCCCGAACTCGAGCAGCAACCAGAACCCGTCAAACCAGGATTCCACGATTTTGAGCGGGGTTGACCCAACCCAGATCAATGAAACAAGGGCGACCAGGACGGTCAGCAGCAGGGCAAAAACAAATGCATTGGGCATGTTCCTTTGGAACAGGTCCGTGAATTTTTCTCCTAACTTGTTGAGCATGGGCCTGGGGTAATTTTGGGTATTATTTTGAAAGCACAGTGATCAAAAAACCATTTCATTCAATCCCTCCTATGGATCATCAAAAGGCTGTGATCAAGATAAGCATATGCAGCAATTTTTCTTCTGAAAAAACCATTTGCCCAAAACCGGCAGATCGAACCTGATTCAGTCGATGCAAGTTTTAACTGAATATACTTATAAACTCAATATAAAAAGCTGCACATGTTCAGGCAGCAAACAACACATCCACCAGCGTCTTGAGCTTGATGAAGATCACCTCGCGCCCGACAGGTGTCATGTCATCATCCTCATCCTCGTACAGGCTGTCTTCGATAAAGGCAAGCAGGTCCTCCTCCGGGTAACCGTCGAAAAAAATGTCGAGCTTCTGGTGGAAGGTCCCCTTTTGGGAAAGCATGGCCTTCCAGTTAAAGTCCTCTTTTTCGGATAATGCATCCAGGATGTCATCGGAAATTTCCCGCTCCAGCACCTGTTCAAATGCGGTCATGATCACAGCTGCCCCGACAAGCAGCTGGTGGAATTCGAGGGCTGTCAGGATATCCTGGTCGACCTGCAGGAGATAATGGGAGATGGGCGGATACTTGTTCAGGCTCTTTTCAACTGCCTCGTCGACCATCTCGCTGGAACGTTCCAGGCTCCTGAGAATGCGCTCGATATGTTGCTCTGTTACTTGCATGGCATGCCATTTTGAAAGCGAAGGTCGCTTTTTCCGTTTCGTTTGACGTACAAATTTATATTTTGTGTAAGATCAGCATGATTTTAAAATATCCATGGATTTGAAGGAACTATTTGATTCGGTCCTGTTCAGCATTGGCTCATTTTCCATGACGGCCGGGCAATTGCTGAAGCTTGGAGGTTTGCTGCTCGCGGTGTTCCTTGCTGACTACTTCCTCTCCAGGAAACTGTTGCCCAGGGCCCTGCAAAGAATCGCCGATCCATCAAAAAACCTGAAACGCATCCGGCGGATCCTGCTGTACGTCTTCGCCATGGTATTCCTCATCGGCGGGGTCATGATCCTTGACCTGGACCACATCCTGTTCAATAACCCCAATATCACCATCCGCATCAGTACGCTCTTCCAGGCAATCCTGTTTGTGCAGCTGGCCCGGTTGTTTGACTGGGTTATTTCGAAAGGGCTGATCCACAGTTACTACACCCGGCGGGATGACCAGAAAGATGCGGCCCGCGAATACGAAAAACAGGAGCGGAAGAATACCGAAGCAACAGCTAACAAGACGGTTCAGTGGACCGTCTACATCTTCGCCATCATCCTGATCCTGCGTGCCTTTCAGATCGATTTTGCATTGGGCCCCTTTACGGATGGTGAATCGGATATCAATATGCCCACGATCCGTTTGTCCGATATTTTCATGTCGGTCATCATTCTCCTGATTGCACGCCTGGCTGTCTGGCTCATTACACAACTGGTGCTTTACGGATACTACCGGCGCAAGGATATTGCGGTCGGGACGCAGTACGCGATCAACCAGCTGCTGAAATACGTCATCTACGTCATCGCGATCATCGTGGCCATTGAAAACCTGGGTTTCCAGATGACCGTGATCTGGGGTGGTTTGGCCGCCTTGCTGGTGGGTATCGGGCTCGGATTGCAACAGACATTCAATGACTTCTTCTCGGGGCTGATCTTGCTGTTTGAACGGTCAGTCGAAGTAGGCGATGTGCTCCAGGTGGACGGCCTTGTCGGAACGGTGAAACGGATCGGAATGCGGGCTTCCCTTGTTGAGACCCGGGAAAATTTTTCCGTGATCGTGCCCAATTCAAAACTGGTCACACAAAACGTGATCAACTGGTCACATTATGACGACAAGGTCAGGTTTCACATTACCATGGGGGTCGCCTATGGCACTGATGCCGAGAAAGTCAGGAAAGTCCTCATCGAAACAGCGAAAAAAAATCCTTACCTGATCGAATACCCGCCGCCTTTTGTCCGCTTTGTGGATTTTGGCGATTCGGCACTCATTTTTGAGCTGCATTTCTGGTCACACAATTTCATTATTATCGAAGATGTGAAAAGCGACTTGCGATTTGCCATCAATAAAGCGTTTAAGGAAAACAGTATCCAGATCCCGTTCCCGCAAAGGGATGTCTGGATGCGTAACTCGTAAAGAATTGATGTTGACCCGTGCCACTTGCATAATCTTCCTCATCCTGGCGTGCCTTGCCTCGCTTCATAGCCAGACCCCTCGGGCAAGACATTCCGTCATGCTGTTAGGGAACCTGGCTGATATCGAGGACAAATCTGCATATGGGGCATCATTACAACAGCTGGTGAATGAAAATCCACATACCCGGGCCATTCTCATTTCAGGTGACCTGGTCAATCCGTCAAAATCCTTCCGCGACGAGATCGACGGCATTCATCATTTTCTGGAAGAACTGAAGGAACTTCCCGTCAGGGTCATTTTTCTGCCTGGCGACCGGGACTGGGATAACAATGATGTCAACGGGCTCGAGATGGTTCAACTCATTGAAGATCTTGTGGACAACGGAAATTTTGATAACGTCGAATGGCCATTACGCAACGGATGCCCCGGGCCAGAACAGATCCGGATCGCATCCGACCTCAGCATCCTGGCCATCAATACCCAGTGGTGGAACCACAAATACGAGAAACCGACACCTGAAACGGCCATTTGTGATATCGCCTCCGATGAATCATTTTTTGAGGAGCTCGAAGACCTGATCGAAAACAGTACAGCGGGCAACCTGGTCATCGCAGGGCACCATCCACTGATCTCAAACGGAAAATACGGAGGGAGGTTTCCGCTCAAAGACTGGCTTTTTCCGATTCCCCTGGTCTCGAGCATGAAAACGGCATTCAGGCAAAACATCGGCAATATCTATGAAACCGTAAATGAACGGTATGAACCATTCAGGGAGAAAATGTTTGAAGTTTTTGCTGACCATTTCTCCATGATCTATATCTCCGGGCATGAGCACAATATCGAAGTACTCAGGGACAGGCAGAATGTCCATATCAACAGCGGTGCCCCGTCAAAGAAGGGATTTGTGGCAAGAGCCGGGAACACCGCTTATGCCGCTGACGGGCCGGGGATTCTATCCCTTTATTTTGACAATGATGGTGCGGCATATACCATTATGCATACGTATACGGAAAATGGGTTTGCCTATGGACCCGAGGCAATGGTCTTTCAGCCGCCATGCCAGGACCCGGACCCGAAAATCGCGATCAATGAACGCCTTGTTCCCTGCCTTGAAGTGGCTAATGTCCTTCCGGAAATGCAAAATACCTACGAAAAGGAACGCATCACCATCGCAAATCCGACCTATCAGGCCAAAGGGCTGAAAAAGTTTTTCCTGGGGCAGCATTACCGGGATAGCTGGACCACGCCCGTCACTGTTCCACTCCTCGACCTGGATCTTGTGCACGGCGGATTAATTCCCTACCAGATGGGAGGCGGAAGGCAGACGGTCAATCTCAAATTCAAGGCTGGGAATGGCCTGGAATATGCCTATCGTTCCGTGGACAAAGATCCGGGAAGGGGGTTGCATCCTGAGCTCAGGTCCACTTTGTTGTCTGTTGTGCTCCGTGACCAGACAACATCACAGCAACCCTATGGGGCGTTGACAGTCAGCCACCTGCTGGACCAAACGAATATCCTCCATCCGAGGCCGCATTTGTATATCATGCCGGATGATCCAAAGCTGGGCCCTTTTCAGCCGATGTTCGGCAACATGCTCGGCATGCTGGAGGAAAGGCCAACGGATGGGGAAGGAAAGGAAGAAACCATCTATGGTGCTGATGAGATCAGGCAGACGATCAGAATGTTCCGGGACATTTACCAGGATCCTGCAAACCGGATAGCCATTGACGAATATCTGCAAGCCCGGCTATTTGACATCTGGATCGGGGACTGGGGCAGGCATGAGGACAACTGGAAATGGGCAGGGTATCAACAGGATGACGGTGGCATGCTCTATCGTCCCATCCCTGTTGACCGCGACCATGCTTTTTCCTTATGGGACGGTTTTTTTCCCTGGCTCGCGGACCGCGAATGGGCGAGTGAATCAGGGGAGTCGTTCGAATACAAGATCAAGGGACTGCGCAGCCTGACCTGGCAAAGCAGGCATATGGACAGGTTCCTGGCCACAGAAATGGATAAACAGGACTGGATCAACGCCGCTAAAAAACTGAAACAAACCTTCAATGACTCCCTGATCGCCGCAGCAGTGCAGAGAATGCCGGCAGCCATCGTGGAAATCGATGGAAAGGAGATCAGGGAAAAACTGAAAGCCAGGCTGCGCGATTTGGACACCTATGCGGAAGCATATTATGCACTGTTGGCAAAAGAAATCGACCTTCCCGGGACCGTCAAGGATGAATATTTCGAAGTGATCCGGAATCCGGACGGTTCTGTTCAGGTCAAAATATCCCCGCTGGATGGAGAAAGGAAAGGTGAACCATTTTACGAAAGGCGTTTTTTGCCCGCTGAGACAAATGAGATCCGGTTGTTCGGTCTGCGGGGCGATGACAAGTTTGTGTTAGAAGGATCGTCGAAAAACAGCATTCCTGTCCGGATCATCCCCGGCAGTGGCATAGACTATATCCGTGACGAATCGGATGTGGACCGCGGAAAGAAGCAAACCATCATCTACGACGACGAAAATATTGATCCGATCATTCCCGGAAACGAAACAAAACTGGCGAAAACAAAGAACGCGGATGCATTCCGGTACCGGAGGAACGCATTCACGTACAACACCTATTTCCCGCTGACCTACCTGTATTTTACCGGGGATGACGGGTTGATCTTCAAAGGCGGGATCCGCTTTACCAGGCAGGCTTATGGAAAGGAGGATTTCAGTTCGACGCATAAACTTTCTGCCGGTGTGTCCACGATCGGCAACCTGCTGTTCGAATATGAAGGCCTCTGGCACCATGTATTTGGCAGATGGGATGTCATTGCGGGTGCGATCACTGAGGAGCGGAAGCGGTTCCGCTATTTTTTCGGTGAAGGGAACAACACAACGTATGAGAAAGCACTCCTGAGATCGGGCTTTTACACACTGCAATATGAAACACTGAAGATCAACGGGGGGGTGATGAATACATTCTGGAAGCGGAGCCACTTCCTTGGCATGCTCGGCCTTGAACGAAATACCGCCCAAAAGAACAAAAACACCATCCTCGACCTGGAAACCGAAAATGTACTGGGCAGAGATGCATTGACCATCGCAAAAGCACAGATCGAGCTGGACCTTGATTTCCGGAACAGGGAGCACCTGCCGACCAGTGGAATGCGGTTTTATACAAACCATATGGCAGGATTCCTGCTGAACCAGGAACAGACCCTGTATGTCGTCAACAGGACTGAAATGGAATATTTCGGCACGACCCGGCCTTTCACGCTGGGTCTGCGCGCTGGCCTGATGCTCCATTATGGTGCTGTCCCCTTTTATGACCGGTATTACATTGGTCAAAACAGCCACCTGAGGGGATTCCGGAGGAACCGCTTTACGAGCGAGCGAATGATCTATGTCAATTCCGACCTGCGCATCGAACTGCTGAAAAAGAACAGTGCCCTCGTTCCCTACCAGTTTGGTGTAAAGCTTTTTGCCGATGCCGGACGCATCTCGGTTGAAGATTCTGCGTTGAACAAATGGCACCTTGGCTTTGGCGGCGGGATCTATTTTGCCCCGATCAGGGAAAGGTTTGTCTTCAACCTCCTGTTGGGGTATTCGGAAGAAGACCGGGGGTTGCTTATCCTCAGCTTCGGCAGGGACTTTTGAAATTCCGGATTTTGGAGCGAAGCGGAAATCCCGGTGTGAGGAACGAACCATCGGGAACGAATTACGATAATTACGAATTACGATAATTACGAATTACGGGAGCGACGATGGCCGCCACTAATGCTGACATGACCATTGGGCATCGTCAGTAGGCCGACATCTGGAGCGGATAGTTGCATGGGTTCCATTATCCTGACAGGAGGGACGACTCGTCAGGAACGAATTACGATGACTTTGAAGGCAGACTCATCAACCGTGCGATGC
>JARQTN010000078.1:25462-38057 GCA_029976695.1 Lewinellaceae bacterium | reverse complement strand
AATCCGGACCACAGACCGGGCAGGCAAACAGATGGGAAACCCGGTTCAGGGATTGATGACATTCAGGACAGCACCTGCCGGGAGGATGATCGAAACGCCCTGGCTCAACCAAAGAGAATTACAGGTTGCTACTTCACCGGCAGGTACACTGATGGTAATGTTTTGCGGGATCGTCACATCATCGCAAGGAGAAGGAACCGTGCCCGCACTCCAGTTGGCGGGGTCATTCCAGTCTCCAGTTGAAGGTCCAATCCATGAATTCGATATGGATGCAGCACCCTGATCATTGATGGACCAATTATAAGCCGAAATGATCGATTGCCGGGCACTTTCACCCGTACAATACATGCTGTTGCCAGCGTCGAAAACGACATCTGCTTGCAATGAAGGGAGTAATGACCACCCGATCAGGAGGCTGTCATAATTCGCTGTAGACAATGTTGATCCGGTGAACATGTTCGACATATTTATGACATTGCGCACATCCCACTCCCCAAGGTTCTGGTCAAAAGGTGTATTTCTGAACATACTGCGCATATTCGTGACATTCGCTGTATTCCAACTGCTGATATCCTGGTCGAACATGGAGGCGAAAGCAAACATCCTGGACATATCGGTGACTTTAGCCGTATTCCAGCTGCTGATATCCTGGTTGAAACTCGCCGCTCCATCGAACATACTGTTCATCTTGGTTACTTCTGATGTATTCCATCCACTGATATCCTGGTTGAATGCACTCGCACCTGCGAACATTTGGAACATGGACTGCACTTTTGATGTATTCCAGCCACCAATATCCTGGTTGAAGCTGGTGGCATAATAAAATAACGCAGACATATCGATCACATTTGCCGTATTCCAGCCACTGATGTCCTGGTTAAAAGAGGAGGCGAAACAGAACATGTAATACATCGTTGTGACATTTTCGGTATTCCAGGAATTGAGCACCTGATTGAAATTACTGGCCTGGTAAAACATTTGATTCATCTGTTCTACATTTCCGGTATTCCAGCCCCCGATATCCTGGTTGAATGCAGTGGCTTCACTGAACATGAATTGCATATTTGTCACATTGGCCGTGTTCCATCCACTGATATCCTGGTTAAAATTTTCTGCATCCTGAAACATGTTGGACATATCCGTTACATTTCCGGTATTCCACCCACCGATATCCTGGTTAAACAAGGTGGCCTCCGAAAACATGGCAGACATGGTAGTGACATTGGCTGTGTTCCAACCGCTGATATCCTGGTTGAATGCCCTTGCAAAGGAGAACAAGCTCGACATATCCGTCACATTCCCTGTGTTCCAGAATCCAATATCCCCGTTCATCACTGTGCAATACTTAAACATGGCCCGCATGCTGGTGACATTTGACAGGTCGGGTGTATCAACTGCATTCAGCTGCATGTTGTTGCACCCCCAAAAAGAACTGTTCATCGAACCCCATTCCAGATCTCCCCATTGATCCACAGAAATGAGTTTTTTGGCGTCAGCTCCGGCGTAGAAATGCGAAAAAGTGCCACGGATCGCAATCGTATAGGTTCCTGCTACCAGATAGTCATGGGTAATGTTGTTTGTGACCCCAAAATCATCCCATGATCCGTCATTCTCCCAGTCGACATCAAACAGGTAGGTCCCCTCACTGTAACAGGTTATCCTTACAGAAGTGCTGTTTGAGGACCCGGGCAGATCCGTTTGCCAGGTTGTCAGGAAAGGATCCTGGCTTCTCGCTTCCGAAAAAAAGATCGCAAGAATGACTGTGATCAAGAATGTGAATTGAAAATGGGTATTCAGATGCCGGGTGAATGTTTCCTGTTGCATCTGTTAAAAGCGTGTAATAAATCAATCAAACATGGTCGAGGCACAAAAAAACAGGCAAATGAGCCTCCGGTGTAAATATTGAAAGCAGCTGACTTTTACAGGATGATCGTGATCACATGGATGCATGATACTCATTGGCCAAGATCGGTCACTGGAAAGGCATCTTGTTGAAGTCCGTCAATCGATTGCAAAAAAACTTTCGATGTAAGGAAATCATGATGCAGCACCCTGTCTTCCGTGAGAAAAGGAACCTGCTTGCGAAAATTGTGATGAAGTTCCGATATACCCGGGCTTGACTTCAGTGGCTTCCTCAAATCAAGGGCCTGCATGGCGACCAGCCACTCTATGGAGAGGATATCCCAGACATTTCGGACGATCTCAACCAGCTTGGTGGCCGCATTTGCGCCCATGCTCACATGGTCCTCCTGGCCCTTGCTGCTGATGATCGAATCCACAGATGCCGGCGTGGACAGAATCTTGTTTCGGTTGACAATGGATGCCGCCGTATACTGGGCGATCATGAAACCGGAATGCAACCCGGCATCCTCGACCAGGTAATCCGGCAGGTCCCTGTTTCCGCTGACAAGCTGGTAGATCCTCCTTTCTGATATGCTCCCCAGTTCAGACAATGCGATAGCGAGGTAGTCCGCAACCAGGGCAATGGGCTGGGCATGAAAATTGCCCCCGGAGAGGATCGCATCGGATTCAGGAAACAGGAGGGGATTATCCGTAACACTGTTGATTTCGGTTTCCACGATCTGGCGGGCATGCGCGATCGCCTGGTACGAAGCACCATGTACCTGGGGCGCACAGCGGAATGCATAGGGATCCTGCACATGCTTTTTCAGGTTGGCCAGGATCTCGCTTCCTGCTAACCAGCGCCTGATACCGGCAGCTGCCCTGACCTGGCCGCTTTGCTTCCTGATCAGGTGTATCCGCTCGTCGAAAGGGGAAATGCTGCAGTCAAACCCGTCAAGGGACGCAGCGCAACACAGGTTGGCCGCCTGCCAAAGCTGTTCAGCCTGCAATACCGACCATGCCGTCAGGGCTGTCGTAAACTGGGTGCCATTGATGAGCGCAAGCCCTTCTTTGGATTTCAACACAAGGGGCTCAAGGTTTTCCTCCCTGAGTACATTTGAAGCTGCCTTTACCTCACCTTTGTAATATACTTCCCCTTTCCCGATCAGCGGCAGGCTCATGTGTGCGAGCGGCGCGAGATCACCGGATGCACCCAACGAACCAAAAGTATACATGACAGGTGTGATCCGGCGCTGGTAGAACGCAACCAAACGATCCAGCAGATCAATCCGGACACCACTGTGGCCCCAGGAAAGGTTGATGATCTTGAGGAGCAGGGTCAAACGGCAAAGTTCCTCTTCCACTTTTGGCCCCAGTCCGCAGGCATGTGACTGGATCAGGTTTTCCTGGAGTGATTCGATGGCCGTTTCCGAGATTGTGATATTGTACAGTGAACCAAATCCCGTGTTAATCCCGTAATAACTGTCCCCGTCTTTCGCCAGCTTCTTTTCCAGAAATGCACGGCAATCCCCGACTTGCTGCCTTGTTTTGTCGCTGAGCGAAATCTCCGTCCCTTCGAAAAACAATGATTTCAGGATGTCAAAGCCAATTGCCTCACCGTTTATTTGATACATCATTCCAGGTTATCAGGTGGTCAAAATTAAGAAATTACCCACGTGTTCATCCGTGCGGTTAAACATACGTTAAGATTTCATCGAATATGCTAATTATGTAATATATAAATCATTGTAATACAACCAGTCACTTGTTAATCATTGCCATTTTTCAATGGGGTGGGGAAACTTTCAGCCCGTTCTGATCGTCTATACATCTGAGGGAGAGGAGAAAATTGTACTTTTGAAATCACTCAAAATATCATTTTGCAAATCAAAAATCCATCAAATATGTTCAGGAAAATTTTGCTCGCTTCAACATTTGCACTACTGGGTTTCTTTTCCATGTATGCCCAGCGGATTGCCGTTGTGGACGTCAACGATGTACTTGCTGACATGCCTGCTTACCAGGAAGCACAGGAACAGCTTGACCGGATCGCCGCACAGTGGCGCCAGGAGATCGCCCAGGAATATGACAAGATCAAATCCATGTACAACAAATATCAGGCAGAACAGGTATTGCTTTCTGAAGATGCCCGGATCAAGCGTGAAGAGGAGATCATGGATAAAGAGCGGATCGTGAGGGAGATCCAGAAGGAAAAGTTTGGCCCGGAGGGAGAATTGTTCAGGAAGCGGCAGGAACTCGTGCAGCCTATCCAGGACAAAGTGTACGGGGCGATCGAATCTTACGCGGGGGATCGCGGATACGACTTTATTTTTGATAAAGGAGGTGCTTCCGGCCTGTTGTTTGCCACAGACGAGTATGACAAGACCGCAGATATTAAAAAACGGCTGGGCATTGAGTAAATGCACGTTTTTTTAAATTTGCAGACTTTTTAACAAATCAAACAAAGAGTGAACGCATGAAAGCAATGAAATTGATCCTCCTGTTTGCGGCAGCCGTAACCATGACCAGCCAGGTGGATGCACAGAAATTCGGCTATATCAACTCTGCAGCACTCCTGGAAGAAAATCCCAAGATCAAGGAAGCAAATTCAAACCTTGAGACACTTCAAAAGCAATTGCAGTCGAAAGGCCAGAAAATGCTAGAAGAATACCAGCTCGAATACCAGCAACTCCAGCAGAAGTACGAACGTGGGGAAATTGCACCTAAGGATCTCGCTGCTGAAGAAGCGAAATTGCAGGAGAAACAGCAGGAGATCCTGAACTTCGAGCAGGACATCCAAAAGCAATTGCAGGAAAAGCAGGAGCTGTTGTACAAGCCTATCCTTGACAAGGTAAAGGAAGCAATCAATGAAGTAGCAGCCGAAGAGGGATATGCCTATATCTTCGATACCAGCCCGGGCATTGGCGTCATCCTTTACATGGATGAAAGCGCTGATGTGACAAGTTTGGTAAAAGCCAAGATGGCTGAGAAAGGCCTGTAAGTTCTCTTGAATAAAATAAAAAAGCCGGTCTCATCTCTGAAACCGGCTTTTATTATTTCTACTATCCAAACGGTTAATGTCTTAAAACATATCATCTCCCCCGCCATCATAGCCGCCTCTGCCCTGTCCCCTTCTCTTCTTCTGGTTGATGCGATAGTTCAGGCCAACGGTCACCTGCCGCGCCCTCCACTGGAATTCACCGTCAATGTAGGATTCTCCAGTGAATGAAGAATACCTCCACTTGCGTGAATTGAAGACATCGTTTACGGTCAGGTTGATCGTACCGTTGTTCTGCCAGATATCAAGACTAAGTGAAAGGTCTGCGTGCATGATGGCCAACCTGCGTCCCTGGGGGTTATTTTCAGGTGCCCGGTAATTGAATCTCGTTTGAAGCTGGAGTGCTTTCGTAATATCCATCATACTGGTAATCCTGGTTGTCATGCTCACGGCATCTGCCCGAAAGTCCTGGTTCAGGTTTCCACCATCTGTGATCTTCCTGTAAAAATTGGCACTACCATTGACATCCCACCATTTCATCAATTCGAAATTATACGTAAACTCTGCACCAAAGGCATTGCTGGTCAACAGGTTTTCAGGCCTCCTGCTGGTAATGCCATTTTCATCTATCCGAATGATCCGTTCAATTTCATTGATCGTATGCCGGTGGTATACGCTCGCACTGATCGTCCCACCTTCCCAGATGCGCACGTATGAGATCTCGTAGGAATCGGTCAGCTGCGGGTCCAGGTTCGGGTTACCCATCCAGAAATTCCTCCGGTCACTGAAGCTGGGAAATGGGTTCAGCCAGCGGAATCCGGGCCTCCTGATCCTTCTCGAATAACTCACCTGGATGCTGTTTCCACCATTGAGTTCGTATCCGATAAAAACGGATGGAAAGAGGTTGCTGTAAGTCCTGTCATTGCGCTCATCCGTTTCCCTTAAAAACGTCCGCACCTCGCTCAATTCCCAGCGCAAACCACCTTGTATGGACAGGCGGTTGAATTTATTCCCGATGGTCGCATAAAAAGCATGGATATCCTCATTGTACAAGAAATTGTTGCTCAGGGAATCCTCGCGCTCCCATTCACCATCTGCCAGTGTTTCGACAAGGTATGTGTTGTCGATATTCCTGAAAGAACCACGGTATCCGGTTTCAAATTTCCCGTTTTCACCAAACGGCTCTTCAAAAGCGGCATTGACCAGGAAACTCGATTCTCCTTCGTCGTTGCTCAAACGCTGGAGAAGATCTTCGATTCCGGCAGGGTTTCCGTTTGCCAGGAAAGCCTGCTCAAGGAAATCGGATTCTTCAATTTCGTTTCCATCCCTGTACTGCATATCCAGGTCAAATTTCCGGCCTTCCTTGGCAAAGGATTTCTTGTACTGGAGGTTCCATTCCAACTGCGGCTCTGTTTCCGTCTCGTTATCTAACCGCTCGGTGATGAGCTCGAGCTCCCGGTTGGAGTTCATGTCATTGTATGTCGTCAGGGTATTGTTATTTGAATTGCTGTACCTGTACAGTCCGGACGCCGTGACCACATTGCGCTCATTTAAAAACCAGTCGAGACCTGCCCTGAACGTATGGGACTGCTGGGACCGTTGCCTGTCCTGTACCTGGTCGGTAAAGGAGCTGGTACCATTGTTATTGAGGTATTCCTGGAACAATGTGCCCCCACCCGGGTTTGCGCGGTAATTGAATCCGTACTGGGTAAAAAAGTTGAAGTCGGACTTCCTGTAGTTGATATTCCCGCCAAAACCGGCAAGGTCCGGAATCCCGGCACTCGCATCAAGGGATCCGTTAAGTCCCTGTTTTTGTTCCTTTTTCAGAACGATATTGATGATCCCGCTCATTCCCTCGGCTTCATATTTTGCGGAGGGGTTCGTGATGATCTCGACTTTTTCGATCATGTTGGCCTGCAGGGATTGCAATCCTTTAGTACTCCCGATACCAATGAGTCCGGATTGCTTCCCGTCAACCAGGATGCGTACATTCGAACTCCCGCGGAGACTTACATTCCCTTCAATATCGACTGTGACAGAGGGGATGTTGTCAAGGATATTTGCGGCATTTCCGCCCTGGTTCAACAGGTCTTTACCCACATTGAATATCTTGCGGTCGAGACCCATCTGCAACGTACTTTTCTCCGCAATGACCTCAATTTCATCCAGCATCTGTGCATCCGTTCCCATTTCAATCAACCCGAGGTCAAAAGCCTTTTGCTGCCTGGCTACCTGGAATGTCTCAATGACCATGGTCTGCATGCCTACATAATCGACTTTGGCAAAGTACTCCCCTTCCTCGATCTTGATGTGGAAGTTCCCTTCCATATCAGTCACGCCTCCAAATGCCATCGTGGAATCTGTCAGCCGATAAACCGAAACCGTAGCAAATTCCAGGGATTCACCTGTGGATTGTTCTTTTACTGTACCTTTCAGTACAGGATCTTCTGATGAGGCAAGATTCTGTCCGTGGCCCTGGCTGGATACCAATTGGGGAATGAAAAAAGTGATCAATGCCAGGAATATTGTTTTCGTCATGTTTCGCTTCATAGTTCGTTAGACAAAATTAGAAGCAAAATGTTTCCTGTACACTAAGTGAAAGGGCAAAACCGGCTTAAAATCTTGTTAATGATTTGTAAAGATACCTTAACAGCCTCTTAATCAGGCTTCTGACCATTTATGACACTGGGTGCAAAGTCTGCAGTTTACAATTGTTTTTCAATTTCTTAAACAGGGAAATTAGGCTGCTGGAGAAATCGCCTCTACATTTGAAATGTCTTTGATCCGGTGCCTACCACAAATGCCTGACTCAATCTACACCGGACAAGGAAATCTGCCGCGGAGACATTGGTATTTTTTGAACGGATGATGTCTTTGTGGCTTTTTTTTTGCACATCATTGAGCAGGCACCTGATCCATCACCACAGGCCAGGCCAGTTCCTCACATCGGGTCCATGCCAAGCCTGAATTCACCCCCTGGGCGTACCAGGACCTGTCCACCTGACAGCACCTCACCATCCCCTGCTCCGAAAAAGCTGTTTCCGTTCAAATCAAGTAAACCCTGCTTGACAGAAAGGAACCCTGCGTTCCACGTCGTTGCATCATTGTAAAGCACAACAGCTCCTGCTGGTTTGTCCACCGTGACATGATGCCAGTGACAATCAGGGACAATTGGAGACGGCACCCATTTCTGATCACCATCCTTCCTGAACCGGATTGTGCTGTTGCCCCCAAACCATTTTGCACCGGAAGCGATTTCGACATTGTTGTAAAAATCATGGATGTAGCCACCTGCAGGCAGGTCATACCATCTGCCATCCTGTACAATGACATTTTCGAGTACTTTCATATTTGTATGGAATGCCACGAAGTCCTCTGTACTCAAATCAGAAGGCTTCTCAATGATGACCCGATAAAAATCAGCATCAGTGGCATTGCAGAAAACGGATTGTGCGCCCGAACCATCGAATGTCACCTGGGCACTACCCGGATTGAACCCGATCTTGTTTGACCAGGCGGAATTGTCATCATACCAATGCCCGCCAACGTAAATCTTCAATCCGGTATCATCCCCTGCATTCAATCCGGCATTTGGGAAAATATGCATCTCACCTTCCACATCAAGCTCTGAATTGTCATTCATTTCAAAAGTTCCACGTGATATGTGAAGATTCCCAAGAACACTTGACTTCGTACCGGAAACCAGTTCCACACCATCGTACGATGTATAGACCTTGTCAATCCTGAGATCATTGAAAACTTCATTAGTGAGGATATCTCCCGGCCCGTTTCCGTCAAAAATGACAATCCCGCTGCCTGCGACAAAGCCGCTGACACCATTATAGTTTGCCCAGTCACCCCCAACCCACAGAGAATCCGGCGCCAAAGTAGTCCCCTTGATCATAGTGAAGTCCCCTTTCACTTTCGTGTCATAGAGGAATTCAACGAAAAAATCATGATTCTCTATAATTAAATCGTGGAAGGCCCCTGCACGATGTTCCTGTTCGATATCCTGGTCTGCATATCCATCAAATTTTGTTGTTGATGTGCCACCCTCAAACCCCTGGAAGAAATTGAGTGTATCATTAAAATTAATCCAGTTACCACCGATGACAAAATCGACCGGATGAAAAGGACCGGCATACAGGCCGGCACCGTCAGCTATGGTCAGGTCTTGCCTGACAGATAACATAGAACTGTCTGACATCCTGATCTTGCCGTCATTGATGTTGCAATTATTCAATACTGTGAGGGAGTCCCCGTTTGACAGGATCAGGGATTCAAATGGAGAGCCGGTTTTATCAATTACGAGATCATAAAAGATTTCATCACCTGAGATCACGGAATTGCTTAAACCGGAAAACAAAACTTCATGCGAATCCTCCTCGAACATGTCCGGGCCCGCTTCATTCAGCCAGTCTCCCTGGATCTCGATATCAAGCGGGATCAGCTGACCAGCCGAAATAACCAGGTTATTGACGATAAGAATGTCCGAAGTGGCCATAACGGGGTAATGGATAATCCCGCCCGATCCGGATCCATAATTCAGCAGGCGGAGGTCATAAAACCAACTTCCCGCTGCCATCTGTATGGAAAGGCCCTGGCCGCCTCCGAGTATGATCACCCCTCCTTCGGGATGAAAATCAGTTCTGTTGCAAATGAAATCACCTTGCACCCGTATGGTCCCACCTGAAAGGTCTTCCGTAAAAGCATGCGTATTGTGGATGGTAATCCCGTTATTATTGCAATACAAGCTTGTCTCCGCATCCATTGTCAATGATGCGTCCGTAAAATTCGCCCAGTCACTTGTACCATTTCCCCCGGAGATAGTCAGGTTCGCCCCGGAAAGCAATGTGATATGTGCATTCATATCCAGGGACTGGGCACCATCCTGTTGAATATTCAAATTGGCCTCATTTTCGAGAAAGTAGGAACCATAAATACCATAATCTGCAAGGTCAAATAGATATGCAGTGGCATCATCCAAATGCAGTGTGCCCCCTTCCCAGTTAAAGGAATTTACATTCATGTAAGCCCCCTCAGGCATGGATAAGGTATCTGTGTCATTGTCCAGGACCAGATGATCAAATGTGGTATATCCGTTATACACCTGTTTGTCGGTGCCATTGAATATAACGGTACTTCCCGAACTTAAAAAGTTGAATGTGAAAGTACTCCAGTTCCCGGCAATACTGACCTGATCGTCACATTTCAGATATCCATCCAGGATCGTCAAATCACCTTTCAGGACCACATCGGATGTGGTGACCACTTGGATATCTCCCGGCTTGTTGATATCGAGATGATGCAGGTATGAGCCTGAAGCACAATGCAGCCTGACAGTATCCTGGCCAGGCAATTGCCCCTCGAGCAAAACCGAACCTCCAGCGGAGTGAAAATCTGACCGGACAATTCGGAAGTCCTCATTCGTGGAAATCACGCCCCCGGTGATATTCTCGGTCAGGTCATTGTTATTATTGATATAAATGCCATTTTCAAAGGAAAAAGTGCCTCCGTGCATCACAATAGTTGCAGGTTCATTCCAGGGCCAGTAGGAATCCCCTGATCCGCCATTTACCTGGAACAGTCCCCCTGAAATAAAAACATACCCGAGAAGATCGACATACTGGCCCGGATCCTGGTTGTACCTGATTTCCCCGGAAGTCAGGCTAACAGTGCCCTTGATTCCGGGATCGACAAGATCCAGGGCCTCGAAAATACCGCCATTCACCCGGTACAACCCCGCTGTCCAGTCATAGTGGTCTGCAATTGTATGCCCCCCGGGAAACCGAAGCTCCCCACCGCTTTTGTCCAGTTCCAGCGTCGTGCATTCCAGGTCACGGCAGTCCTGGTTTGCTGAACCCGTAAATATGACATGGCCCATATCCATATATGCGCCTGCACTATTATCATAATCACCCTCAAGCTTCAGATCGTAGATATAACAGCTTCCCCCGGTTGCGTGGGCAACGAGATCACCCTTTACCCAGGGATCACCGGTAAAAAACACCCCATAGGACGATGGTACATTGAATTCGACATGATGTAAATAGTCTCCAGGACTGAATTCGAGCTCCGTTCCAAAATTGAAGATGGTTCTTCCGCTGTTGAAATGGAACATGGACTCATTTGTAAAGTACTTGTTTACAATGATATCCTGGTCCGAGCTCGAAACAAAGTTATTCAGGGGATATGCAGCATCCCCATTGTAAATGTATTCCGCAACAAGTGGTGCGCTTGAAGTACTGCTAAAGCTCACATTCGCATTTTCCTTTTGTAGGTAAAGCCTGTCAAAATAGCAACTCGTTGACTTGCAAACAATGGCACATGGATTTATTCCCTTCATATATACGTCGATATCATCCAGTTTGACATCGGCACCCAGGTTAAATGACCAGTTATCGTACACATGGATTTCTGCACGCATGCTTGTACTGATATAGTGCACAGCAGTTCCACTGTACCAGGCAATATCATCCCCGACAATGAGTTTTGCCCCTGGTCCAAAGTCTGCAGTTCCCGACACCATGTTGAAGTCAATGAGCACGTTCAGGATACCAGATATCCGGATTCCTGAATTCACATTGATTGAGGAACATACAACTGAGTCCACATCCCTGATTAACGGGAGCTGATATTCAGACAATCCTCCGGGAATCACGACATCTTCAGAGGAAGTTGGCACATGCCCAAGGGACCAGTTTGCATCATTGGTCCAGTAGAATCCGAAATTTCCCTGCCACCAGTTTTCTTGCGCATAGATGACCATTGACAGGCAAAACCCGAGGTAAAATGCAAGTAGATATTTTATCTTCATTTCATTAAAGGATTTAGATAAAAAATGGTCCAGGCCGGCATTCATGTATCGCTGGAATATCTATTGTCGAACCACTTTTTTCACCTGTCTTTTCCCTCCCGCAGTACATTCCAGAAAGTAAATACCGGGTGGTACTTCTTGCTTTTTCTGGTCCATTCCATCCCATTGGGCAAATTGACCAGGTTCGGTCTCAAATATCCTGTGCACAATACCATTCAGATCAATCACACGAACCATGACATTCCCGTTTGAGGGTGATGCAAGGAGGATCTGTACCACGCCATTTGACGGGTTTGGAAAGATGGAGTGAATCAATTCATCATCAAGTGAAACAGGACCGGCAACCTCCTTTAAGCTAACCGAAAGCGAATCGAAGGCCAGTACATAGATCCCGTCAGAGTTATCCCCGACATAGATGTATCCATCACGGACAAGGACATTCTCTGCTCGTTCACCTGTCTGATACCAGGCAATTTCTTCAATGGCATCCGGGTTGCTGATATCAAGTATCCGCAGGCCCCGGCTGTAGCCAGCGAGATAGGCGTAATGACCGTCCACAAAAACTCCCTGGATGTATGCATCCGTATCGATCCCGCCAATCCTGGCTGGCGCGTCCGTACTGGAAATATCCACAATTGAGAAACCCGCGCTTCCTTCAGCAAGATAGGCACGGTCACCCACCAGCTGAACCTGAAGGATCTCTTGCTGCGTTTCGAGATGTGCCGTTTCCGTCATTACTCCGGGGTTAGAAATATCCACAATGTATAACCCCTCATCTTCACAGGACAAATAAGCATAGTCTCCGGCGATCTGGATATCACTGATCCGTCCTTCCAGCTGGAAATGACCTGTTTCTGCTGGCATAGCCGGATCCGCCACATCGATTGCATACATGCCCCCTTCACTCAGACCACAATAGACAATGTTGTCCCGATAGC
>JARQTN010000078.1:0-25362 GCA_029976695.1 Lewinellaceae bacterium | reverse complement strand
CAGCATCATGTCTGCGGGCATTGATACATCAATCACCCTGAAAGACCAGGTATCTGCCACATAGATCATTTCATCCGCGTAATAGATCTCATTGGCGCGTTGTGTAGAGAACTCTCCCAGGGACAATGGTGACTCAGGATCACTGACGTCCAGGATATACACTCCAGCATACCTGTTTGCGACATATGCGATCCCATTCTCAACAACCACATCTTCCGCATGGCCGCCTTCGTCATACACACTGGCCAGGGATATGATAGGTCCCAAACGGTAAATATATAGACCATGATCCGTCCCGGCGATATACAACATGCCGTTATCATATGCGATCCCCCGGCATGTGCCTTCAAGTGCCTGCGAAAAAGTGACACTCGGGTTTTCCTTGTCAGCCACGCTAATCATGGCAAAGCCCTCATGGCCGGTAGAAACAAACACGATATCCGGGATGGGTTCATCTCCGGTCACAACACCCTCCAGGTATCCTTCCACATCCGTATGTCCGGTTAGCTCCAGGTTTTCCGGATCCGAGACATCCACCACGGAAAAACCCCTGTTCCGGCAGCTGATGTAGGCAAATCCATCCTTCACATCGATATCTTTGGCCTCCGGTACTTCCAGGCTTCCGAGGAGCCGGGGAGCATCGGGATCTGAAATATCCAGGATCTTGAGAAAACCATGGAAACCGCCAACGAGATAGGCAAAATCCCCTTCAATCGTGATCCCTTCAATTCTTCCATTGCACACAAAAGAGGATCTTTTACGGGGTTCAAGTGGTGAGGAATAGTCCACAATTTCCAACAACCCCCCTGTTGCATAGCAGACAATATCCCCGTGGACACTGACTGCAAAACAATTCCCTTCAGCCCAGCGTCCTTCGAGGGTACAATGCGCATAATCCTGGGAAAATGAAAAGATGATGGGTGCCAGACAGAAGAGCAGAGACATGACGGCCTCCCTCCAGCAGGAGTAAATCTGTCGTTTCATCATATTGAATTAAGAGGTACATAAATTGAGAAGCTATGCCATAAAACATCTCAAATCAATGAGGGGAGTCACAATCTCTCATGATCCGGGTTTTGCCTACCTTGTGTACATGGAGCAGACTGAATCAACAAATTCAAAGCTTGTCTTCCTGAAAAGGATACATACGGGGATCTGGATCTTTTTCAATATCCTGATGGGCTACCTGTTTTATGCGGTCTGGACCAGGACCACCGGTCTGCTTTTCTGGATCTGCATTGGATGTTTTGTGGCTGAGTTTTTCGTCCTGATGTTTAACGGCTGGGCTTGTCCATTGACTCCAATGGCAAGGAAATACACAGATGATCAACGGGCAAATTTTGATATCTACCTTCCTGAATGGCTTGCAAGGCACAACAAGACCATATATTCCATTCTGTTCATTCTCGTTTTCGTGCTCTATCTCGTCAGGTGAAATGGTTGGCTTTGAGCGTCAGCGGTAGGTGAAGCTTCGCAAGGTTCACGGATCGAAAACGCAAATCTATTTTTGATCACAATCTGTTTCAGCCAGGACTGGAGGATCACTAGCGGATGCATGATCCCGGGAAGCCGGGGAAAAGGGGGAAAGGGGGAAAGGGGTGTCGGGAAAGTCCGGAAATGCGTATGTTGTAAACTTACGTTACATTTTCTCGCTGCAGTTTGACTCAGCCAATGAACGTCGGGCAGAATGCTTGCCAATCCGGATGGGCAGCCAGGGCAGGCACTTAAGTTGCAAACTTGCGTTAATGGACAATCCGAAGTGCGCTGTTGCGACAATGACGAACACCTAAACAAGCCGTCAGGCAAGTTTCAATACCAAGAAGTTCGTATGTCGTAAACTTACGTTACAGGGAAGCACACAGATTTTCTATTCACTCCATGCATCCTGCACTTACACCGTCAAACCTGTCTTTCGCACAAACCAGGAGGCTCGTATGTCGTAAACTTACGTCAAAGTTAGGCCTGATCGATCATCCGGCTTAACCCGATTTATGCACAAATTTCTTTAAACAGCTTAAACGAATAATCTGTAAACGATTCATAAACAGGTACATATTAAAGAGTTAATCCCGACATTTTAAAATGTGAAGGTACTCAGTTTTGAGTATCAGAAATCGTGAATTCAATGATTCTTTTGTGAATAAAAAGAACATGCATTTTGAATAGCGTCGGCCCGAAGGGCGGATGGGGGCTTGATTCGATATTTTAAAGGTCTGATCAATGGAATGAACGATTGTTTTATTGTTATCCAGTTTATGCATAATCCGGGTTAAATTTGATGCTCGGTAAACCCTCCATCATGCAATACAAAAAGGTCATCCTCGGCGATACGATCATCGAATTCCACAATAGCTGGCTGGGCGAAGAAACCGTCATCGTAAACGGACAAATGGTATCCAGAAAATCGTCAATCCTGGGTACGGACCACCTTTTCCAAGTGGAGGAGGACGGAGAGCTTGCCAGGTATGTCCTGACGACACGGATCGGTGACCTGGTCAATGTGCTCATTGATATCAAACGAAACGGGAAATATATTAAGACCGATATCCATGTGCCATATACCCTTGGCACGCGAAAGTCACAAAACAAACAGAAAAAACAGGGACTCCACCTGCTACTCCAGTACGACCTCGAGGCCGCACTCGATAAATTCCGGCAAGCACTCGATCTGGACCCGGATGATCCGGAAATCCATTTCCACATGGCATGCGCCTACTCCGTGCAGGAAAAGGCAGAAGAAGGGTTTGAAGCCCTGCGGAAAGCTGTGAAATTGAACCTCCCGGACAAGGAAATGATTCTCCGGCACGACATGCTGGCCTTCCTGAGGATGCATCCGGCGTTCGAGCCATTTGTGGAAAGCGGTTTTAAGTCATATGATCCGGATCTGTGATCACAAGGTTCTGACCTTTTCAGAAGCACTCCTTTCCTAATTGAAAAACAAACTTTCAGTTTTGTTGGAAGAAACTGAATTTCTCCTGCATTTCGTCTGTTCCTGCACCATGAGGGAAATCAATCCTTATCGTAATGGCTGTCATAGGCGTGGACCCTCAATCCTCCCTATTATGACTCTGTAAATGGCAGTACATCAACAAGCACCATGACCAGCCAATCGATACATCAGGATCTTCATGAAGCCCTCCTTTATGAAAGGCAATCTGACCAAAGTGTGATCTGCACAGCCTGCAAAATGTATTGCCGGATCAAGCCGGGCCGGATTGGCATCTGCGGTGTAAGGGTAAACCAGGGAGGCAGGCTGTATTCACTCGTATACGGCAAGGCATCAGCCGTACACATCGACCCGGTAGAGAAGAAGCCGCTCTATCATTTCCTGCCCGGGAGCGAGATCTTCTCCCTCGGCACCGTCGGCTGTAATTTTGGATGCAGCTTTTGCCAGAACTGGAATATTTCGCAGGTAACCAGGGATCTGAGAAAAAAACTGGGCAAAGAGAAAAGGCTGGGCGACATCGAACTGGAGATGACCGGATTGGGCTATGCACTTCCGCCGGAAAAAATCGTCGACATCTGCAAGGACAGGGACATTCCGGCCATCGCATTTACCTATAACGAACCGGTGATCTTTTTCGATTACCTCTACGATACCGCACGTCTTGCACACGCCTCAGGGATCAGGTCCGTTTTTGTCAGCAACGGCTATGAATCCGAAGAGGCCATGGCATTGATGCATCCATTTCTGGCAGCAATGAATATCGACCTGAAGTCATTTTCAGAAAGATTTTATACCCGTCTGTGCAAGGCCAAACTCCAGCCTGTCCTGGATACCATCAGGCATATCCATCAATTGGGTATCTGGCTTGAAATCACCACCCTCGTCATTCCCGGGCAAAACGATTCTGATGATGAACTCAGCCGGATCGCCGATTTCATTGCTTCGGTGAGCATCGATATTCCCTGGCACGTATCTGCATTTTACCCGGGATACCAAATGAAGGACAAACACCCAACACCCCCGGCTACACTGATCCGGGCATATGAAGCCGGGAAAAGAGCGGGACTTAAATTCATCTACACGGGAAATATCATCGATGATCAAAGGTCTTGTACCTACTGCCCGAATTGTGGAGAAGCCCTCATCAGGAGAAGCGGGTACCGGACCGAAACCACTGCCATATCTCGTGATGGCATGTGTATCAAATGTCATGAAAAAATCGCTGGCATATGGAATTGACCACAAGGAAACCGGCTGTTGCCGGGCTTTTTTATCCGGGCAATAGAAAACTGCTGCACAAGAAAGTGAAAACATACCTGGATGAAGTGCCGGAAGTCGATGAAAACGGCACACTGAAGGCAATCATTGTACCGCATGCAGGCTTTGCATATTCAGGAAAAGTAGCTGCCTGCGCTTTCGCCCACCTGAGGAAATGGAATGCAGAACGGGAGCACAGCCGGAATGCCCGGATCATCCTCTTCGGCCCTGCCCATACGATGTCTGTAAAAGAGCCTGTTACCGATGGGAATGCATGGTGGAAGACGCCCCTGGGTGAAGTTCCGGTCTTTGCGGAAGGATACACCATTTCATCCGAAGCACATAAAGATGAGCATTGCCTTGAGGTTGAACTTCCTTTCTTGCAGGAGGTCCTGGAAGATTTCATGATCCTTCCGCTGGTGTGTGGAAAAACAGACCCGGAAAAATGCGCAGATAGGCTCATTCCCCTGCTGGATGAAGACACAATCCTGCTGATCAGCTCTGACCTGAGCCATTACCATGACGACCATACTGCCAGACTCCTTGACATGGCAACAATCAATGCCATCCGCAATCTGGATATTTCAAAATTCTCGAATCAGGGGGACGCCTGTGGAAAAGCTGCCATACTGGTCGTGATGGCCATCGCGAAAAGGCTGGGTTGGAACTGCCGGTTTCTCGAATACCGGAACTCGGGCGACACATCCGGACAACTTGACAGCGTTGTCGGATATGCCTCGTTTGCTTTTTATGGGTAAAACATGATCATTCAACCGGTTCAAACCTGGCGGTAAAATGCCTCAGAAATGGCGGCTCATAAGTAATGCGGAAGCCTTTCACCATATCCCGCGTCACCATCAGCGCCTTGAACGTCGCAATGACATAATCAATGTGGCTTTGCGTGTATACCCGCCTCGGGATGGCCAGCCGGACAAGTTCCTTCGATGCCGGGATCAGTTTCCCATGGTCATCGTACTTTCCAAACATCACCGAACCGATCTCGCAGGAACGGATGCCCCCCTTGAGATACAGCTGGCAGGCAAGTGCCTGGCCGGGGAATTCCTCAGGCGGGATTTGGGGGTAAAATGACTTTGCATCCACATACACGGCATGTCCGCCGATTGGCCTGATCACGGGGATCCCGATCCTGTGCAGCGATTCCCCAAGATAGGACGTACTCTTGATCCGGTAGTTGAGATAGGCAGGCTTGAATACCTCATCAAGGCCCTGGGCGATGGCTTCCATATCCCTGCCGCTTAATCCACCATAGGTTGCATATCCCTCGGTGATGATCAGTACCGTCCGGCACCGGAGGGCCAGGTCCAGGTCCTTCAGCGCAAGGAAACCGCCCATATTGACGATGGCATCCTTTTTCGCGCTCATGATGCACCCGTCCGCCATGCCAAACATTTCCTGCGCGATTTCACGGTAGGTGTATTCTGCATAGGCATCCTCCCTGTGTTTGACAAACCATGCGTTTTCAGCGATCCGGCAGGCATCCAGGATAAACAGGATCCCGTATCTCTTGCAAACCTCTGCTACGGATTTTGCATTTTGCATGCTGACCGGCTGCCCGCCCCCGCTGTTGTTTGTCACCGTGAGAATGACTGCGGCTACTTTATCGGGGCCGTGTTTGCGAATTTCCTGGTCCAGCTTGGCGACATCCAGGTTGCCCTTGAACGGATACAAATCATCCAGGTCCTGGTGGTCAGCGAGCGGTAAATCGATCGCCGTCGCACCGCTATATTCGATGTTGGCACGCGTTGTATCAAAATGTGTATTGGAGAAAAATACTTTCCCCTTGCCACCAATGCGGGAATACAACAGGTGCTCAGCCGCCCTGCCCTGGTGCACCGGCAAGATGTACGGGCACCCCGTGAGGTCCTTGATGGCTGCTTCCATCCGGAGCCAGCTTGATGCACCAGCGTAACTTTCATCGCCCTGCATGATGCCGCCCCATTGTGCCGAACTCATGGCAGAAGTCCCGCTGTCGGTGAGCAGATCGATGATCACCTCCCTGGAATGCAGCAGGAAAGGATTGTAGTGTGCGTTTTTCAGGTAGTCCTCCCTTTCCTCCCTGCTGCTGAGGTGGATAGGCTCTACGACTTTGATCCGAAAAGGTTCTATCGTGATTGATTGGTGCATGACTCGTGAATTTTTCTGTAAATGAATGATATCCTGAAACACTACCTGCTGATCCTTCCCCATTCGGGAAAAACCCCATCCGTAATGTCGAAGATCCAGGTGCCAAAATAATATGTTGCAAGCGTCACGACGATGATCCCGATCAGGTTGAGTGCAAATCCTGCTTTCGCCATTTCAATCACCGTCAGGCGCCGTGTCCCGAATATAATTGCATTTGGCGGTGTGGCTACCGGAAGCATGAAAGCCAGCGATCCGGAAACTGTGGCGGGCAACATGAAAAGAAGGGGATTTACCTCTGTACTGACGGCCAGACCGGCCAGGATCGGCAGGAAGGTTTCCACCGTGGCGGTATTTGAGGTCAACTCTGTCAGGAAGGTAACCAACAGGCTGATCGCCATGATCAAAAAAAATGGATGGATTTCCCTGAGCCAGACAAGTTGCTCACCAAACCATGCGGAAAGCCCGGATTCCTTGAATCCACTAGCCAGGGCAAATCCGCCTCCGAACAGCAGGATGATTTCCCAGGGAATGTCTTCTGCCACCTTCCAGTTCATCAGGAATTTACCCGGCTCCTGTTTTGATGGGATAACAAAAAGGATCACAGCAACAAAAATGGCAACTGTACCGTCATTCAGGTAAGATGGATGACCGAAGAGTTGTGACCAGCCGGGAATACGAAAAGAGCCAAGTGAGATGTCCGCTCGGAAGAACCAGAGGAATGCCAGGCTGATAAAGACAACCAGCAGCACGCGTTCCTCGTACGTCTTTCTTCCCAAAGCCGCATAGTCAGCGATAATTTCATTCCTTGAAAGACCTTTCCATCCTGTTTTCTTCCGGATAAAGATGAAGTAGAGATACAGGAACACAACTGCGAAAAGGATCACCGTGATCGGGAATGCATAGAAAAACCAGGTGGCAAAGGAAATCTCCGGTGCTTCAGGAAAATAGATATCAAAAATCCGTGCAAAAGAAAGGTTTGGGGGGGTCCCCACAAGGGTCGCAATACCGCCGACCGAGGCGCTGTAGGCAATGCACAATAGCAATCCGATCGTAAAATGCCTTACGACATCTTTCCCGTTTGATCTTTCCAGCCGGGTGATGATGGAGATCAGGATCGGCACCATGAGCATCACTGTCGCGGTATTGGATATCCACATGGATAAAAATGCCGTGGCGATCATGAATCCCAGCAGGATCCGGGCAGGGCTGCTGCCAACAACCCTGAGAATATACAGAGCAATCCGTCTGTGCAGGTTCCATTTCTGGATCGCCAGTGCAACAAGAAATCCCCCGATAAACAGGAAGATCACATGATTGAAATAGGTGGCCGACACCGCCTTCCCGTCCATAATCCCAAGGACCGGGAAAAGCACCACCGGGAGCAGGGAAGTGACAGCCAATGGGACCACCTCCGTCACCCACCACAAGGCCATGAGTACAGCTACCGCAAGCGTGTTTTTGACTGCAGGGTTTTGTTCATCAAGCACGGTAAACCAGATGATGTAGGCTGCAATCAACGGGGCAAGCAGGAACAATGCATACCTGAAGACTTGTCCCTGTTTTTGCATATTGAATTTCATTCCGGCAGATATCGATCAAATTGGCATATCAGGTCTTGAGAACCCGGGATCGTGAACCCTCCCTGAAGATAGAAAGTAAACAGGAAACAGGAACAACCGAATGACCATCATCAACCTTGATGTTGATGAAAATAACAGCCTATTCCACTCACGAACGTTCGGTCAGGTAGGCATGTACTTCCTCCGAAAAAGCGGATATCAGTTTCTCTGTGATTTCACCGGGCATCCCGTCCCCGATAAAGTGGTCATCGATCTGGATGACGGGCATGATGCCTTTCGTGGTGCTCGTAATAAAAGCCTCGCGCATGCCATCGATCTCATCCATTTCGACTTTCCGGAGGTTGATCTGGATGCCAAGCTTTTCAGCAATCCCGATGGTGTACATCCGGGTAACGCCCTTCAGCATGCCATGGGAAGGTGTGACCAGGGTGCCCTCGTGATCCAGGAAAAAGATGTTCGCCCTTGAGCATTCCGAGATCGTACCATCCCAGTGGTACAGCACTTCCATTGCGTTTTCTGCCTCCATTTTCCTGCCGGAATGGATGGCTTGAATGTAGTTTGTTGTCTTGACAGCGGGCACATCGCGCTGATAAGCCGTTGAAATCAGCTTGACTCCTTTCTCATATGCACTGGAAGGGTATTCCGGGGCCTTTTGCAGCATCATATACAGGTTGGACAAGCCGTCCGGGTGGTATCCGTCACTGGAATAGCCCCCGGTCACCACGATACGAAAAGCACAATCAATGGCCTCATTTTTCTCGATCAGCTTGATGACCATATCCTTGACGTGGTGGCGCTCAAAATCAAGTTCCATGTCCATCAATTCCATGGAGTGGAAAAGCCGTTCGATATGGTCAGCTATAAAAACCGGCTTCCCTTCCCGCACACGGAAGTAATCGAAGACACCATATCCCCTGAGCATGCCCAGGTCGGACAGCGGGATGAGGGCATCGTTTTGATGGAGGATCTGGCCATTCACAATTTGGTATTCCATACTGTTTGATTACTGAATGAAACGGAGGATAAAAATACAAATTCTTCACCCGAAAAAGCTCAAATCACCTCCGTGCTGCCCGTCAGGCGGACGGGGATGAGCTGGGCCTCTATACCGAATTCCTGCCGGTACAAATTGAGCGTCCGGCGCACAAAATGATCACGCACCTTTTTTTCCAGCAGGTTGATCGTACACCCTCCAAAACCGCCACCCATCATCCGTGCTCCGAGCACCCCTTCTGTGCTCATCGCCTGGTCTACCAGGAAATCCAGCTCTTTGCAACTGACCTCATACTCATCCCTCAGGCCGGCATGTGAAGCAAACAAGTTCTCCCCAACCTTTTTGTAGTCATTCCTGTGGCATGCCTGGATGGTGTCCAGCACACGCCTATTTTCCCTGATGACATACATCGCCCTCCTGTACAGGACATCCCCGAGCTGATTTTTCATCTCCCCTGCCATTTCCAGCGATACATCCCGCAGGCTCCGGACTTCAGGATAGCGATCCCGGATAATTTCTGCCGCACGGGCCGATTCTGCCGACCTGGTGTTATAATCTGATTCGGTCAGCTTGTGTTCGACACAGGTATTGATCAGGATGATATCGTACTCATCCATGATCAGCTGATGGTGTGTATACTCCTTTGAACGGCAATCAAGCAGGATGAAATGATCCGGTTTCGACAACATATTCGCAAACTGGTCCATGATGCCCCCTTTCAGTCCGACATATTCCCTTTCCGCAAAATGGCCAAGCATGGCAATGTCAAATCTTGAGATTTCAAATCCGAAGAGCAGGTTCATCCCTTCCAGGAAACCGCAACTCAGCGCTGAGCTGGAACTCAGGCCTGCACCAATGGGCAAATCACTTCCGAAAACAACATCTACGCCTCCGGGCTGGTGGCCTTCCTGATCCAGTTTCCATAACCCACCCTGGAGGAAATGGGCCCAGAAGTGTTCCCCCTTTTGAAAACCCGAAACTGGAAAAGCCACTTTCTGTGCAGGGTCCGCTGCAACCAGCCTGTGCTCATCCCTGCCATTTTTGCGGAAAGCAAAATAGACCGACTTGTCGATCGCGGAGGGAACGACAAACCCCATATTGTAATCCGTGTGCTCACCAATGAGGTTGATCCTACCCGGCGAGCGGAGGATCAGTTCAGGTTTAGTCCCAAAATCAGATTCAAATTTTCTTGCTACCCTTTCCAGCGCTTCATTCATCATGTGCGTTTTACAGTTGCATGTAATCTTCATCAAGAATACGCTCAAAAGCGTTCATGTACAGCTGAGCGTCTTTTCGGGAAAAACACATTGGTGGCTTGATCTTGATGACGTTGTGGTACGGCCCGTCGCTGCTTGATAAAATCCCGGTCTCCTTCAGCCGGTTTACCAGGTACTTTGTCTGCATTCGTGCGTGGGTCTTTCTCACCGGGTCTGTGACAAGTTCCACACCGAGGAACAATCCTTCGCCACGTACATCGCCAATGACCGGGTATTCCGGCTTCAGGGCCGATAAACCCTGTTTGAGAAATTCCCCTGATTCAAGTGCCTTGTCCCTGAGACCTTCTTCGCGCAATACGGAGAGTACTGACCTGCCGACAACGCAAGAGAGGGGATTCCCGCCAAATGTATTGAAATACTCCATGCCATTGGCAAAACCTTCTGCCACTTGCCGTGTCGTCGCCACAGCCCCGATCGGGAACCCATTGCCGATTGGTTTGCCCATTGTGACGATATCCGGTTCGATTCCCGCAAGTTCAAACGCCCACCAGTGACTCCCGACGCGCCCGAGCCCGGTTTGTACTTCATCTGCAATCGTCACCATATTCAGCTCCCTGGCCTCTTCATATAATTCGATCAGGAAGTTGGGCGGCAGGACCACCTGCCCGCCGCAACTCAGGATCGATTCATGGATCAATGCGGCACACTCGGTTCCCTCCTGCTCCAATTCTTCCCAGGCCAGCCGGAACAGGTCCCTGTAGATCCCTTTTGTATTTTCCGTATCGTGCAATGACGGATCCCGGTAAAGGTCCGGCACATGGATGGTATTCGCATCATAACCGATCCCTATGCCACCCGGGCCATTGAATTTGTAGGCACTGATATCCACAAGTTGCCCCGTGTTCCCATGGTAACCATGATCGAGCGCCAGGATCCCGTCCTTGCCCGTGATCGTTTTGGCCATCCGCAGGGCCAGCTCATTTGCTTCGCTCCCGCTATTCACAAAATAGACGACCTCGAGGTGCCCGGGCAGGATATCCAACAGCTCCTCCGCATAGTAGAGGATCTCCTCGTGCAGGTACCGCGTATTGGTATTGAGAATGCCCGCCTGGCGCTGCATGGCCTGGACAACAGCCGGGTGCTGATGCCCGACATGCGCGACATTATTTACTGTATCCAGATATTTCTGGCCAAGTTCGTCATACAGGTGCTGCATGTACCCGCGCTGGATGTACAATGGCTCGCGGTAGGAAAGGCTGAGGTTCTGCCCGAGCAGGCCCTTGCGCATGTTGAGCAGCTCAGGCTTCCGGTGCATCTCAAACCGGAGCAACGGATGGGAAAAACCAAGCATCAGGTTCGGGTCCGGGGAAATGCTCTTCCATATCGCACGCTGGGTCGGGAAAGCAACCCCCGGGAAATCGTTTGCATACCCCAGAAGATCAGTCATCAACTGGAAATGCAGATGGGGCACCCAGTTGCCATTCTCCGGGTAATCTCCGACCAGGGCGATCCGGTCACCGGCACGGACTTTTTGCCCAATGGAGAATCGGTCAAGAACTTCAGGATCATTGTGCCCGTAAAGTGTATAGAAAACCACATCGCCCGACCGGTGTTTCAGCACAAGCAATGGTCCGTATTCCTTTTCCTTTGCATTATCGCAGCAAATGACAACTTCTCCATCCAATGGTGCAAAGACGGGAGATCCGGGAGGTAGAAACAGGTCCAGGCCAATATGGATGGTCCTCCACTCCGGACCGTTATTCCCATCCCTGACAAATGCATCGGAAGTATAGACCGGCCGCGGCTCATCATACCGGCCAATGCCAAAGGATGAACCTTCTTTTTCCAATTTCCTGAAAATGGCATGTGTACTGGCTTCCACGTCATGCATCTGGTCAATGCTGCCCAGATCGGCACTCCCGATGCTCCAGTCAAATACCGTGATCCTTGATGAATCGACGTCAGGTCCAAGGATCGGGAAAAAGTTTTCCCGGTGTTTTTTCAGGTAATTGACCACCCGGTCATGATTCGGGTGGGGCTCCAGTCCAGCTGCATATCGAAAGCATGATTCGGCAAATGACGGATGGATGCCTGGCCAGACATGCACCATTTTCCAGGCCCCCATGGCGCTTACTTGCGAATACGGCTCTGCATTATCTTCTTTCATTTTCAGGGTCGAAAATGCAAGGCTGATAACATATCTTGCAATGATCTGGCCATAGAGGACCTTCAGTTCGGTTTCCTCCAGCTTGATCTCCGAGGCAAACCCCCTGACCACCTCGCATGCCGCGGTCAGCGGATCCGGTTTTTGCATGCACGTATACGCAATGGCAATGGCCAGCTCATTGATCCGGTGCGTCCATACCATATCCCCAAAATCAATAAAACCCAGGACATGCGGAGTTTTGCGGTTTCCCCCGATGATGATGTTGTGGTCATTGGCATCCAGATAACAGACACCTTTCGGGACCTTGTCGAGGTGTGGTGTGCTTGTCTCTGCGATCAGGTCAAGGGCGCGGTCAATCATGCCGGCTTCTTTCGGATCGGTGAATATTCTATCCTTCTCCTTTGCGACCCATTCTATTGCAGAGGGGTCCCAGTTGAATTGCCGGTGCAAAACAGCATGGTCATACCCCTGCAATCCCTTGTGCAGCCTGGCAATCTTGCGGCCCACATCAAACAGGAGGGCATCCGTGACAGGATTCACTTCATGCCAGAGCCTGCCGCTGAGCCACCTGATCAACCTGACCGGCTGACCGTCCAGATCAACGATCGTCTCGTCGCGCACGGAATGCACAGGTTTGGGGATCAGCAAACCGGTTTTCCTGCCAAGCAGGTATTCCATGGCACCGTTTTCCATATGCAGATGGTCGACATGGTGATCAGGATGTGCGATCTTCAGGATATACTCGTCTTCATCCTCGGTTTTTACATACACATTCTGGTCCTTCTCCCCGACCAGCGGAGTGATGCGTTTTGCTTCCTTGCCATAATGCCTGGAAAGGATGCTTTGAATTTCCGAAGCAGAGAAAATTTTCATGGATCAGGGATGGTAAAAAAATATGCAGGCACATTTCAGGACACTGCCCCCTTAATCGAACCGCTTAAATGCCTTGTGATGATCATATATCAAACACGGCTGGATATGGAAAGCGGGGAGATCAGTTCAGTTCACCTCCGTTCTTTTCCTTGCCTTCCTGCTCACCGACGGGTTCCCTTACCGTACTGACCATGGACTTGTCCCCTTTGGCAGAAATGAAGAGTGGCTCTTCGTACCTGATTGTCGTAATGATCTCCTGTATCCTGTCTGCAGAAAAAGTAACTTCAATGAGCCCGCCCCGCAAGATGGATGGCCCGGGAACATCCCCTTTGTAAAAGCGGATATACCCGACCGACTTATCATCATAGAAACAGTGTACAGTGGCAACTACATTGGAGTTCGGGTCATTCTCGTGATAGAGAATGTATTCGTTAAATTCATGGCTAGTCATCAGCGTTTCATTCAAAGTTTTAGTGATTCAATTTCGTCTATTCCTTTCGGGATTGGACTCCCCAGGATTATGGACCCTTCGTCAGTGATGAGGATATTGTCTTCGATGCGGATACCCCCAAAGTCGGTCCATTTCACAACTTCATCGTAATTGATGAATTGTGCAAACTTCTTCTCCTCTTTCCATTGGGAGATCAGTTCAGGAATGAAATAAATGCCCGGCTCCACCGTGAGTACAAACCCGGGTTTCAGAGCCCGGCCCAGCCTCAGGTACGCAGTACCGAATTGCTCGCTTCTTTTCACTTCATCATCGTACCCGACCCAGTCTTCGCCGAGATCCTCCATGTCATGGACATCCAGCCCCATCATATGACCAAGGCCGTGTGGAAAAAACAAGGCATGGGCCCCTTCATGGACAGCTTCCTCGACATCCCCCTTCATCAGGCCAAGTGCTTTCAGGCCGGAGGCTATGATCCGCGATGCAAAAAGATGCACTTCCTGGTACGGGATGCCCGGGGCACATTTCCGGATGGACTCTTCCTCAGCGTCCAGGACGATCCGGTAGATCTCCTTTTGCTTTTCCGTGAATTTGTTGCTGACCGGGAATGTACGGGTAATGTCCGATGCATAGCACATCCTGTTTTCGGATCCCATATCGGCAACGACAATATCCCCATCCCTGAGCATGTTGTGATGCCCGTGATTGTGCAGGATGTGCCCGTTCTTGCTCATGATGATCGGGTATGCCACGTCACAATCATGTGCCAGTGCAATGCCATGGGCCACACCTGCCAAAACAGCTTCTTTCATCCCTTTCCGGGCGGTTGAGATCGCCCGTGTATGCATGGCGGCTGTGATTTCAAGCGCCTCTTCGATCTGGGCCACCTCTTCAGCTGTTTTGTGTGCACGCAGGGAGATCACCGCCCTGGTCAATTTCTCGGACGCTCCGTTCTTCACCTCCGGGATGGATTTTCCAAGGAGGGCGGACATCCGGACAATATTATCCATCCTGTAGGGCGGGAGAAAATGCACTTCCCTGCCCAGGAGCGTGTCGTCAAGATCCGCACTGGATCTGACCTGGTCGGCGCCAACGCGCGCGGCCAGTTCGCCAATGGAATCGACCGGGCCCGTCCATACGACATCTTCCACGGACGGATCGTCCCCAAAGAGGATGGACCGGTCGTTATCAATATCGATGACGCCCGCAATCCCGGGCATGGACAGCCCGAAGAAGTATAGAAAATTGCTGTCCTGCCTGTACCGAAGTGGATTTCCGGCATAGTTCATCGGGCTTTCTTCATTTGCCATGAAAAGACAGAGGCCGCTGCCGACCTTTAATTTCAGTTCTTCCCTGCGGTTCCTGTATGTCTCGGCTGAAAACAAATGTTGCATGGCTGGAATCTTTATTGGGCCTGTAAAATATTCATTTTTGAAAGGATATTCTGTATGATTCTCTCAGAATGATCCTTGGCATTCTCAATAAAGAACTTATTCGTCTTCAACCCGCCGCAGACAACACCTGCCACGTAAATGCCCGGCGTTGAAGTCTCGTGTGTTTCGGGGTCATAGACAAGCATGTTGTCATTGGACGGATCAGATTCAATGCCGATGGATTCGAGGAAGGTAAAATCCGGCTTATACCCGGTCATCGCGAGCACGAAGTCGTTTTCGAGCACACGCTCCCCTTCCGGCGTCTCGATGACGATCTCACGTGGACGGATCTCCTTCACCTCGCTATTGAAATAAACCTTGATACTGCCTTCTTTGATCCGGTTCTCGATATTCGGCTTGATCCAGTACTTCACCCTTGGGTTGATGGCATCACCGCGGATGATCATCGTGACTTCCGCATCCTTGTGGTATAACTCAAGCGCTACGTCACAGGCACTGTTTGCCGCACCGATGACCGCCACCTTTTGCTCTACATACGGGTGCGGCTCGTCATAGTAGTGCTTCACCTTGGGGAGGCTTTCACCAGGCACGCCCATCAGCCTTGGGTAATCGTAAAAACCGGTGGAGACAATGACGAATCTGGCCTTGTAGGTACGCTTTTCCGTCTCAATCACAAATCCATCATCCCCGGGCTGTACACTGGTCACTTTTTCATAAAACTTGGCTTCGAGCGACCAGGCCTCAAAAACACGCCTGAAATATTCAAGTGCCTCGCTTCTCGTCGGCTTGTCCCTGTGCGAGATAAACGGCACGTCTCCGATTTCCAGCAGTTTTGAGGTGGAGAAGAACGTCATATTTGTGGGAAAATGGTAAATCGTATTCACCAGCGCTCCTTTATCGACCAGCAAATACTTCAAACCCGCCTTCTTTGCCTCAATGGCACATGTCAGCCCGATCGGGCCAGCTCCGATAATGATCACATCATACATAACATCAGGTATTCGGTCATGAGAAACAAATATAAACATAACAGAGCCCCGGTGGTGCCGGTTGATTTGACAGCAGGGAAAGGCACCCAAACCAGCTCATACCATGCAAATCAGACGCCGTCTTGTCGAATAACTAAAACGTTAGTTACGCATAGATCTAAAAACCGGTTACCACTGAAAACTCCAGCCATAAATTGCGTAGTCCCCGGGCATGCAACAGAAAAAGGAAGGAAAACAAAAAAGGCCGGCACTTACGGGATAAGTACAGGCCTTAATGCTATGAAACAACTACAATCTTAATTCAATAACCGTGAAAACCTGAACCCGGTAAGTACAACAAAGGAAAGTAATGAAGTTCTAGTTCTTACTTTTGCAATGCCATGCCTTGCTGGGCTCTTTTGCGAAAATAGATATTACACCTAAATTTTACAAATATTTTTCAAGGGATTTGCAAGTTTTTCTCTTGATCATCACCATTTCCAGAGATACTGAAAAATCCATGCCAAAATGAAAGCCGAGGATCATAATTTTCATGCCAGCAAAATGTGGTGCCCGTGTGCCGGAAATTCAGCCTTGCGAACTATCTGATCAATGTCACATCCCCGTGGATGACCCTTTCTGATCCATCGGGAAACAGGATCACGGCGCGGTAGACATAGACGCCCGGATTCATCAGCTGGCCATTCCCGTTTGCGAATGTCCCGTCCCACCCGATCGAAGGTTCATTGGGCGGTACATCCCTGCGCTCGAAGAGAAGGTTTCCCCACCTGTCGAAGACCTGGAATTCCGAAAGTGTCGCCTGTGCCCTCGAGTATACGGTGAATATGTCGTTTCGGTCATCTCCATTAGGTGTAAAGATGTTGGGTACGAAAAAATTGAAATCCTTGCTTACTTCAATATTGACCGACGCCGTATCAGTACAGCCAAATTCATTCGTCACTTCGAGGAGATAGTTGACATTCTCAAAAGGGATCGCAATTGTAGCCGGACAATCCCGGCAGAGCAATGAAGTACTTTTAGGATCCGTCCATGCGTAGAATACCTGGTTTCCCAGATTCAAGACCTGGCTTTCCAGCAGGATGGTATCTCCAAACAGCACTTCTGTATCTGAAGCAGTCACCTCCACATCGATATCGGAGACATTTACCGTGTACACCACCCATACTGTATCACAGGGAGAGGAAACCTCACTTTCATAGACACCCGATTCGGTTACGATAAACTCTGATTCTGTTGAATTATCCTGCCAGACATAGGAAAGGCCAAACATGGAAACATCGAGTATGAGAGAATCACCTTCGCAAATGGATTCCTCCAGGTAGAGCGTATCAAATCCCAATTCGGTAACCTGCAGGGAGGTACTGTCCCCGAGAATGAAGGTAAGCGGGTCATCCGAAACCCTCGCATCCCCTAATGTGGGTGGCAGATCCATCAGGGAAGCCTGGTTTTTATAGATCCCGGTGGGCACATCACCGATGGTCACCCTGACGACCAGACTGTCTTCGCCTGGAGGTACGGTGATATCATTGATGATCAGTTCGTCCGTGCCGACACCGCTGATCACATCACCGCCAAATGGATTCCGGACAATTTCGTCAATCGTAAACCCGGGAGGCAGCAGGTCCGCAAAATCAATTCCGCTGTGTTCGCTGAACGACGTATTCACGATGGCGAAACTGTAGGTCACCTGCGAACAGGGGAAACCGCTTCTCGGGGTAACCGTTTTTTCCATCTCTATTGTGTAGGGGCAGGAGCAGCCGTCCGTCCCTCTTGCATTCGGCCCCATCGTTTCCAGGCTGAAGGCACCTGTTTCCTTGTTGATCTTGATCAGTGTGTTCTGCTCGAATCCGTCAGGGCTTCCATAGGCAAACAGATCTCCAAACGCATTGAAAAAGAGGCTTCCCGCACTTTCCAGCAAGTTCGAGGAAGGAAACGGCGCAGAAATCTCCCCGGTCTGGTCATCCACCGTCACCAGCCTGTTGTTGCTTGAATCAAATCCATATAACACACCCGTGATCGGGTCGAAGGCGATATCCAGCATCCGCGTGAAAGGGCCGGACAACGGCACGAAAGTCACATCAAAGTCCGGGCTCGACAGGTCAACCTTTGCAAGCTGCCAGTCACGTCCGTTGGTAATCTCCTGCGTACCACCCACAATGACAAGATACCTGCCATCCTTTGTAAAATCAGCTCCAAGATAATTGAGACTCAGCTCAAGAGGCAGCGTTGTCAGTTCACGAACTATACCCGCTGCATCGATCTGGTAAAGCGTATAGTTGGCCGGATTGATGCCGTAAATGAGGTTATCCACATTCCGGTAGCCCACTGCATTGATGACAATATTGAGATTATTGAATACGGGGACCAGGGACACGGCGCCCGTGACAGGGTCAAATGTGACCTGCACAAGGTCACTGGTATTTCCGTCTGTCAGGGTCATGTAGGTCTGGCCTTCGCAAACAAAGGGAACCTGCGCCCTCGCTATTCCGAAGATCATATAAAACATAACACACAGCCAGACTATTTTTCTCATACAATGAATTCCAAAATAAGCAGATTCCTGCAGAATCATAATGTTGCAAACAGACTGATTCGTATGTTTGCAATGATAAATCTGTGTGATTTTTAGAACAGATTCATCATTCTACATTCCTGATCACGACCCCTTTCAAAAAGCTTAACAATTAAACGAATGAATTTGATTCGGAATTCAGTGTTATTTTTTGTTTTGTTCCTGTCACTTTCACTTCAATCACAAATGTGGATTGAACAGGAGGGGCAATCCCTTCGGTCAATGGGGGGCACAAGGGAAATCACGCCTGATCGATTTCGCACCTTTCAACTGGACACGCAACGGATGCAGGATCTGCTTCGACAGTTACCACAAGAAAACGATCTGAAACTGAGCCAAAGCCCGGCCATCATGGAGGTCCCCCTGCCGGACGGGCGTGTCGAATCTTTCCGCGTGGTCACTTACGAGATGGTGGAGCCAGCTCTGGCGGCTCGATACCCGGATTATTACACCGTAAGAGGGATATCAGCGGAAAATCCGGGCCGGAGGTTGCGCATGGACTGGACACGGAGGGGCTTCCGCGGGATGATCACCGGACCGGAAGGGCGCATTTTCATCGACCCGGTGTTCAGGGAAAATAAAACATGGTACCAGTCATACCGGAAATCAGACTTCCGGGAAACGGAACCGTTTACATGCGGTTTCGAGTCACTTCCTGAGAAGCGCACTCACAAGTCAGTTACCCGAAGCGGGGATTGCGTGTTCAGGTCCTATCGGCTGGTGGTTGCCACGACAGGTGAATATTCAAATTATTTCGGTGCCATGTCGAATGCGGATGAATCAATAGTTTACTCAGAAGTGATGACTGCCGTAAACCGGGTCAATGACGTATATGAAGCAGATATCGCAGTCCGGATGATCCTGGTTGAAGAAACAGTAGATATCTTCTTTTACAATGGAAATACAGATCCGTACACTAACGGGAACGGGTCCGCGATGCTTGGGCAGAACATTGCTACGTGCAATGACATAATCGGATCCGCCAACTATGATATCGGGCACGTATTCAGCACAGGCGGCGGTGGAGTAGCATACCTCGGAGTCCCTTGTGGGTCCAACAAGGCAGGTGGGGTAACGGGTCAGAACAATCCGGTCAATGATCCTTTCTACATAGACTATGTCGCCCACGAAATCGGCCACCAGTTCGGTGCCAACCATACCCAGAACAACAGTTGCAACCGGAACAACCCGACCGCAATGGAACCAGGAAGTGCTTCCACGATCATGGGGTATGCCGGAATTTGCAATCCAAATGTACAACCGAACAGTGATGCCTATTTCCATGGCATCAGTGTGCAGGAGATGAATAACTACATCACCAATGGAAATGGCAATTCATGTGACGTGCCCCTTTCCTTTACCAATAATGCTCCATCGGTTTTACCGCAGGGAAACTATACGATTCCCATATCGACACCATTCATGCTCACGGCAGATGCCATCGATACGGACGGCGATCCACTTTTCTACTGCTGGGAGCAATGGGATCCGGAGGCAGCGCCCATGCCTCCGCAAAGTACAAATACGGCAGGCCCGATGTTCAGGACTTTTTTCCCGGAGCCCTCCCCGACCCGGTATTTCCCGCGACTGCTGGACCTCGTCAGCAATACTGATTTTGACTGGGAGGAACTCCCTTCTGTGAGCAGGGACATGGAATTTCGCGTGACCATCCGCGATGATGTCAATGGGGTGGGATGCACCACAGAGGACAACCTGATCGTCACAACCAACGCCTCTGCAGGTCCTTTTGTCGTGACCAGCCCGGGAAGCAGCGTAACCTGGATGGAACTTGAAAACGTGACCATTGAATGGAATGTCGCCAATACGGACCAGGGGCCGGTCAGTTGTTCCAGTGTGGATATCCTTCTTTCCAGGGACGGGGGATTCACCTATCCCGACACGCTCGCACTTGGTGTATCAAATGATGGGATGCACCAGGTAACCGTTCCTGAGGGGGTTACAAACCAGGGCCGGATCATGGTGCGTTGCAGTGACAATATTTTCTTTGACATTTCTGATGACAATATCACGATAGAGGTTGGCCTGCCCGGCTATTCCCTTTTTGCAGCAATCGGTGAACAGACGATTTGTGATGAGGATATGACAGCATTCAGCGTGCAGGTCAATTCCACTGGCGGATACACTGATCCGGTTTTCCTTTCCCTCTCCAACCCGCCACCCGGATCTGTCGTTTCAATTGCTCCCTCCCCGGTCATCCCGGGAAATCTGGCAACCATCAGATTAAGCAATTTGAATGCATCGCCAACAGGTTGGTATGAAATGGAACTCCAGGCAACTTCGACCTCAGGAAATGCATCCTTGCCGCTCATCCTTTCCAAGCCCGGAACGCCAGATACGACGGAGCTCCTGTTTCCTGCTAACGGGGAAACCAATATCCCTGGAAACCTGCAGCTATTGTGGCAGGCAGAACCTGCATCCACCGACTATATGCTTGAAATTGCCGACCATCCAGATCTGGTCGGCGCCAGCAGCTATGCAAATATTGTTGACACGTTGTTTCAGCTTCCCGAAGTACTTCAACCATTGACGACTTACTTCTGGCGGGTCAGAGGCATCAATACGTGTGGCAACGGACCCTGGTCCGAGATCTTTTCATTTACGACAAGACCCTGCTTTATTATTCAAAGTACGGATACTCCCATTCCAATAACCACAAACGCACTGGATACCATCAATTCAATTCTTTTTCAACCTCATGCGGGCACGATTGAAGACGTGAATATCGACCTGGAGATCTCGCACACCTGGATCAATGACTTGAGGATCAAATTGACTTCACCTGGGCAGCAAAGCATTTACATGCTTGATCAAATCTGTTCATTCCAAAACAATATGGACCTCCTGCTGGATGATGAGGCACCGAATAATACGTATCCATGCCCGCCTGTGGATGGCATGGCATACCAGCCGGAAGAACCCTTGTCGATACTGGATGGCGGTAACGCACAGGGTAACTGGGTGCTTTCGGTGGAGGATGTGTATCCCGAGGATGGTGGCGCGCTCGAAAACTGGAAACTCGAGATCTGCATCAATCAAAGTTGCCAGCTGAATGTTTCAACACTTTTCGGCACGGGTGCAGGTTCCCTGTTTCAGGCGATGACCTGCGCTGCAAACGGTGATACCATCGTATTCGATCCGCAGCTCATGGGCGACACGATCATCATGGATGGGACAATGCTTGTCGAAAAGGAAATCTATTTGATAAATGAAAATGCGGTCCCGGTCTACATCACAACAAACCTTCCGGTCCGGATCTTTGAAATTGCGAATAGCTGGTCTCTGGGGCTTGAAAACATCGCACTGATCGGAAAAGGGCAGACCGAAGGAAGTGCGCTGCTGAATGAGGGAACACTCAAGTTACAGGCAGCCTCGGTCAAACGGTTCGGGAGTTCCGGGATCCCGGTGATCAAGAATTCAGGTGTACTGGAAGTTTCCGGAAACTGTACGATTGAAAAGTAGCCAGGCAGGACACTGATCTTTGCAGGGCAGTTGATGGTCTGGCCAACCTGTTTAGCGAATCAACAACACATCTCCCGAACGGACTTCGGATATTTCTTGTCCATTCTCGCCATACCCCGTGAATGCCAGCATCCAGGTATAAATCCCTGTTGGAAGTTCTTTTCCCCGGGACGTCCCGTTCCATCCTTCCTCGAGATTTGTCGTTTCGAACATTAATGATCCCCAGCGATCAAATATCCGGAGATGCACGGTGACGAGATCACTTCCCAATACGCCAAACACATCATTCCGGCCATCCCCGTTTGGTGTGAAGACATTTGGCATGAAGATCTTTGTCGGGCATTGCTCGAGCACGATCATTTCGTCTGTTTCCGTGCAGCCGAATTCATTCGTGACGGTCACGCTGTAGACGCCTTCCTCCTGAACCTCATAAAACGACATTTCTGAACCATCCTGCCAAAGGTATGCATCAAAGATGCCTGGCTCCAGGATAAACAGGATGCCATCATCGGAACAGAATATTGTGTCATTCCCCAGGTTTGGTTCAGGAAGTACATTGACCTCTACATTCGTGAATGCAGGGAACGTCGCACAGCCCGAGATCACGCCGACCGCTTCATAAAGCCCTGAATCCGAGGTATCCGCGTCGATGATATCCACGATGCGGTCTTCGGAGAAAAAACCATTTGGCCCTTTCCACTCGTAAAGTGCCCCGGCGAGGTCCTCCACACTGAGTTGTATCTGATCGCCAACGCATGCATTTACCGGATCAGGTGCCTGCAAAGCCTGCCTCAGCGAAATCCTGAGATCCCTTCTGAAGGTATCCGCTTTCATCAGGCATTCATCATAGATGATCGCAGTCGCCGGAAACGTGCCTAACTGGTCAAACACATGCCAGAAAGAAAAATCCTGGACGGGTGCGATCACACCGATATCCCAGGTAACGGTATACCGCTCTTCCGGCAGGTCCAGTTTAAAAAATACGGTATCATTCAGGCAGCCGCCTTCGGGCAGCGGATTCTCGTTGATATCCCGGAAACTTGCCCCGCCACTATACGCATAGGATTCGAATTCACCATATCCATACGCTGTCGCGATCACGCCGCATCCTTCGGAAAAAATCGTATGGGCACCCGCATTGACCTCTACCTGGATAAAGGAAAAACCGCTCCCGAAACCGATTTCCGTAAAGACCTGTCCGGATTGCTGAAGGTTCGTCCCGTCCAGCACTACGGTTGGCGCATCCGCGGTTCGGGTTATGATATTGATGAAATTCCGCTGGATGTTCTGCAGGCGGGAATTGTACAGGGTAACCGTGTCCCTGGTCTGTTCGATGCTGTTGAGCAGGACCATGGCCGGGTCCCCGATGCCCACGCCATTGCATGTCGCACCGATCATGTATTGCGCGACCATGATGGGCTTGTCGGCCCGGATATATGCCGGTTCATTGTTACTGAATTGCCTGTATTCCCCCGCATCAAGTGTATACATCGAGGAACTCCCGGATAAAACCTCGATCTCCGTATTGTCCTCTGTGGCAAGGATGCGGTAAATGTCATACACAACGTCCCTGTTGGGGATCGTCACAAATTCACTACCCAGGGTCGATACCGGGTACATTTGCTCGATCAGGTTGTCCCTGAATCCGCATTGCGAGGGGATCTGTGTCCATGCATTCCCGGAGAATACAGCAATGGGCTTGTCGGACGTCACCCGCGAGCCGGTCAGGTCGGATTGGCCTTCTGCCCTCACCTGGTACGTTTCACCCCGATCGAGCGTCACTGAGAAAGTAGAACCATTTGGCCTGCCCTGCCTCGAATTTTGCGTGAGCGTAATTTCGACGAGCGTATTTTCCTGGGTGCCTACGATCAAAAATTCAGATGGATAGGCCTCTCCTTCCCACGTGCCCCCTTCAAAAGACATCGTATAATGCTCCCTGCCCAGGGCATCCTCAGGCAACACAACCGAAGCTTCAGCCCGGAAAGTAAAATACTGGTGCATGTAGACAGAGACCGGATCATTTGACGTGACATAGATCCCGTTATCGTTGATAAACTCCGAACCGACGGTCTGTGTGAATTCAGGCATGGTGATCAGGGTGACATCATTTGCCTGTACCGTAAAGGATTGACTCCAGTTTTGCAGGGGCACCTGGATAGTACCGGTGGTATTCGTCTTGGAAGTGATCATCACCACCTTTTCATTCTCCGTCCCCCGGAAGATTTGCATAAACCCCAGCCAGAAGGAGGTGCCTTCATTCGATTGTCCAGCCAGGGAAGAGACTGACAGGGTGCAAAGCAGAAGGGGCAATATGTGTGATCTGAAGTACATGCTTTATAAAAGAAACACAAAATAAGGTCTTCTGATTACATGAAAATGAAAAGAAAACGACAGCAGGGGGGATTGCGCCTGATTATAATTCAATGGCGATATGGATCATTTGTCCTGTTTGGCAAAAACCTTCCGCAACAGCTCTGTTTCGCGGGCGGATTTATTGGACCTGATCTGGACTTCTTTCTTTTCGATCAGGGAGAACAAGCCATCAAGCGCCTTCTGGTTAACATGGTCGTCCAACTCCGGGTTTACTCTTTTCACGAACGGGATCTTGTTGTATGCATCGACGGCAGTCCGCCAGTAGGTCCTGGCATTCACCTGGTCCAGGGCATCCTGGATGACGGGCAGGAATTCTGCATACAGGGACGACCGTGTGCTGGTTTCCAGGTACCTGGTGGCGGCATCCTTTTCACCTAAAAGGATATTCATCGCGTCCTTGATGGTCAGCGATGTAATCGCATCCACAAAGATGGGCGTTGCTTTCTTTGCGGCAATTTCGGCAGCTTCGTTCATTTTCTTCACGAGGTCTCGCTCTACATCCTGGAAACCGGGGACCACTTTCAGTTTGTCGACGACGGTCACCGCCTCCTTCGGAAGCAGGATCTTGTATGGACTTTCGAAATAACCATTCTGCTCCGAAAGCCGGTCAACGGCTTCCTGCACACCGAATTCAAGAGCCTGTTTGAGGCCTAAGCCAACCTCTCCATCCTCTTCGCCCGTAATGGCTTTCTTCACATCCTTCAGGATGTTCCCGATCTGGGCATGGGTAAATTGGACAGAAAAGAGGAGAGAAAAAGAGAGGATCAGATATTTCATGCGTTACAGGTTTTCATCATCTTATAACACGATAATAGGGCGAGTTTTGTCGCCCCGGGATGAATTTAACAAAGAATTAATTCTGTAGGGTTGCAGGTTACGGGTTTCGGGTTTCATGTTGCGGGTTGCGGGTTGCGGGTTTCATGTTG
>JARQTN010000077.1:22601-26688 GCA_029976695.1 Lewinellaceae bacterium | reverse complement strand
TGTTTCCCTGCACGTAACTGGTTATTCTTCTCTGAACATACCGCCGTCAAAAGGATAGCCGGGTCGGACGCCGGTCATTTCCCACTGCCCCAGGAAAATCGGGATGTTCCCGATAGCGTTGAGCCGGTCAAAAAAGTCGGCCACACGGAATGCTTTGCCCTTCATTTCCTGCATTCGAGCATATTCCGCCATCGCTTTTTCGACCCCGTATTTCCCCGTAATATAGCTCGTCCCATATCCGGGCTGACGGAGATACAGATGCTGTTCGAAGATCAGGAGATCCTTCTCCGTCTTCATCCAGCCCCGCGGGGTATACTCGGAATGGATCCTGCCGGCTTCCTCCATGGTCATCCTATTCGCATGTGCATACAGCGAACCAAGACCCCTTGCCGCCCGCTGGGCGATCATGATATAGACGATCTCGCGCACCCTCGGATCATCGTCATACATCCCTGCATCCATAAACATTTCCTCCACGGCTGTGGCCAGCCCTTCATTGCGCGAATCAAAAATATTGTACAACAACGGGCCTCTTCGAATTTCACTCTGGTGCGGGTCATTGTCCATGCGCGCCAACTCAAACCAGTGATAAAAATGGGCATACAGCGGCCTCGGGTCGATGTGCTGTGTAATGCGGAAGAAATTTCGTTTCTCCTCCGGGATGAAGGAGCCAACATGCGCGCGCAGCGCAGGCTCGAAATAGTCCTTTACGGTCACAATTTCCTGTTTATCGAGGAATGTAATGAAGCTTTTGACGGATCGCTCGGCAAGGGCTGCATAGGCTTCCGGAGATTCAGCAGGTTCAAGTTCGGGCAGGTCACGATTCCGGTGCTCTTCGAGTTTGAGGGCCGACCACGCCCGGGCCAGTTCTCGTTTCAGGATCATCACCTCCTCTTCCCAGCTGAGCGGGACGAGATGCACGTTTTGCAAATACCAGGTATAGTTATCCTTCCCGATCCCGGAGGGTCCTGTCTTTGAAGGTGCTTCACTTTCAAGCCATGCTGCCAGGGCATCGGTAGATTCGATTGCTTCCAGGACGGCAGCTACGAGGTCCGGGTGGTCGCGCACCCCGGTTTGCTCAAGGATGTCCTTCAGGTCTTCAGTTTGCTGCCGGATATCCCGGATCCCGGCGATCCACAGGTCGCGCGCATTGCCGGTCAGGTTCCGCTTTGCCTGGGCGTTCAGCGGCGGGATCACCCCCAGGTCCCCGATCAACCTTTCCTTTTCGGCTTCACTGACCGGAAATGAATAGGTCCAGATCTCCGTCGTCATGTGATGGGTGGGGCCTTCGTGCGCAGGTACATCACTGCGGTATGTCCAAAGGGATTTGTAGAAGGCGGGATCCCGTTCCCAGGGCCTCAGGACCCTTTGGTTGAAATCATAGCCGTTCATTTCCGCCCATCCGATCATCCAGTCTACCTGTTGCGGTACCGGCCAGCCGGACGTATCGATATCCAGGAGTTGCTGCCGCAGTTTTTGAAATCTCGGCTGGCGCTTCTCAAATGTTTCTTTGGTGTAGTCCGGCGCACCATCCCGCAAAGGCGGTTTCTCAAAGGCTCGCCAATCATGAAATAGCGCGACCAGTTTTTCATAAGATGTGCCGGATGGTTCCTTTGCCAGGTCATTTTTAGCCACCAGGAAAAATGGGAACAGGACCAGGCATGAGATCAGAAGCGATTTACTCAATTTCATAACGGGTAAATTTGACCGTTCGAAAGATAGGCATTCGCCGGAAAAGGGTTGATGCGTTGATGCATCCTGAATACACACCCGAAACAGTTACAATTTGTAATTTCAGCAGGTCAATTCAATTTATTACCGGATGAAAAAAATCCTCAGTTTCCTGATCTGCACCCTGATTGTTTGTCAGCCTGCCTTGTTAACTGCCCAGTCCGGCCGCACCCCGGCCCCGGCAAAAAACGGCATGGTTGTCAGTAGTCATTATTTAGCCTCGCAAGCAGGAAACCAGGTGCTTATAAAAGGAGGTAATGCCATCGATGCAGCGGTCGCCACCGCATTTGCCCTGGCTGTCACCCTGCCATCCGCCGGCAATATCGGGGGTGGCGGATTCATTGTCTATCACGGCGCAGATGGCGAGGTCACCTGTTTTAATTTTCGGGAGAAAGCGCCTCTCGCAGCCACACGTGACATGTATCTCGGGCCCGATGGAAGGGTGCGGGATAATGCCAACCATGACGGTCCGCTTGCCATCGGTGTGCCCGGGACGGTGGCCGGCCTGTGGAAGGCGCATCAGCGACTGGGCAAACTACCCTGGAAGGACCTCGTCTCCCCTGCCATTGAACTTGCGGAGGAGGGATTTCCGTCTTCATGGCAGATGCAGTCTTTTCTTAAAATGCTCAAAAGGGAAAAAGAGAAATATCCTACGACTGCTGATGCTTTTCTGAAAAACGGGGAAGAAGTATATGCGCCCGGGGAGATTTTCAGGCAGCCGGACCTGGCGGAGAGCCTGAAGCGTATCCGGAAACATGGCCGCGATGGATTCTACAAAGGCAAAACAGCAGATCTGATTGCCGCCTACATGCAGAAGATCGGTGGCCTGATCACAAAGGAGGACCTTGCCCAATACGAAGCGGATGAACAGCCTGTCATCCATGGAAAATACAGGGGCTATGATGTGTACGGCATGTCCCCGCCGAGTTCGGGCGGTGTGGCAGTTGCAGAGATGCTGAACATCCTGGAAGGATTCAACCTGAAGGAAATGGGGCACAATTCGGCACTCTACCTGCACGTCCTCACCGAAGCCATGCGGCGTGCGTTTGCAGACAGGGCTCAACACCTCGGGGACCCGAAATTCAACCCGGACATGCCCCTGGCCAAACTGCTTTCCAAAGCATATGCAAAAGAACTCAGATCCGGTATTGATCTGTTCCAGGCCTCGGAAAGCGACTCGGCCAATTTCAACCAGGCGCACCTGGCGTATGAGAGCGAAGAAACAACCCATATCTCGGTCGTCGACAGGGACGGGAATGCCGTTGCCCTCACCTACACGCTTGAATACAGCTATGGATCAAAACTGGTTGTCGAAGGGGCGGGGTTCCTCCTGAACAATGAGATGGGGGATTTCAACCCGGTCCCGGGGCTGACCAACAGCAGGGGACTGATCGGCACAAAACCCAACCTGGTGGCCCCCGGCAAACAGATGCTTTCAAGCATGTCGCCCACCATTGTGGCAAAGGACGGTAAACCCGTCATTGTCATTGGCAGTCCTGGTGGAAGGAGGATCATCAATACCGTTCTCCAGGTCATCCTCAACGTTATCGATCACGGGATGAACATCGCCCAGGCTGTCGAGGCTCCGCGCATCCACCACCAGTGGCTACCGGATATCACTTCCTTTGAAACGCTCGGGATCTCGCCGGACACGGAAAAGCTCTATAAAATGCGCGGGCACAGAATTCGGTACAGGGATTCCCAAGGGCGGGTGATGGGCATTTTTATTGACCATGAAAAGGGAATGTTGTACGGTGGGGCTGACTCGAGGTCGTTTGATGGCAAAGCTGTAGGGTATTAATTGAAAATGGAAAATGGAGAATTGAAAATTACCCGTAATCCGTAATCCCCGTAATTCGTAATGAACATCAATACCGATCTTTCTCCCTTTCCAACACCCGCTTGAATTTTTTTGGGATCGGGATCTCCAGAGAAACCCGTTCGCCGGAAACCGGGTGCTTGAATTCAATGGCCCGTGCACAGAGGAAAAGGCCTTTGCCAAGGATGGTCTTTTGCCGGTCTGCATACATCTTGTCGCCGACGACCAGGTGGCCCTGAGTTTTCATGTGGATGCGGATCTGGTGGGTGCGCCCCGTCACGGGGAAGACCCTGACCAGGCTCAGATGCCCGAACACCCTTGAGGGGGCAGCCTCAATTAGCTGGTACTCCGTGACGGACCTTTTCTCCTCGATCGGGCTGACAATCGTGCCGGACTTCGGCACCTTCCCATGTACCAGGGCAACATATTCCTTTTTCACATGCCGGTGCTGAAAGGCCCTGGACAATTTGATCAGGGCGCTTTTGGTTTTGGCAAGGACGACCAGGCCCCTTGTGGGCACATCGATGCGGTGGACCG
>JARQTN010000077.1:18918-22501 GCA_029976695.1 Lewinellaceae bacterium | reverse complement strand
ATGTCTTTTGGCACGGTGTAAAGATAGAACAGGCTGAGGATACAGCCCACCGTCTGCTTGTTTGTTGAAAAAATCTTCCTGGCTAAAACGCCACAGAGTTATGCAGGAACAATCCAACCTCACCCAGGTGGTTTGCACTGAGTTCAAGCTGGAAAAGGAAATTGTTGTACAGGATAAAATCAATGCCCGGTCCGCCGCCGTACAACCACCGGTTTGTGAAGTCATTGTTCTCCGCATAGTACATTTCATTGGAATACCCGAAATCAAAATTCAGTGTTAAGAAAATGCGCAGGGGCATGATGCGAAACTGCTCAATGAACATCCATTTGCCCAGGTTGATGTTTGTCTCCAGCAATTGATATTTCGCACTGCTCTTGGAGACAATAAAATCCTGGGCATTGATGGCATACAACTCGTATCCGCGCACAAAATCATCACCGTACCCAAGGCCTTCATTTTGATAAAAAGGCGGACGGTTGCGCAGGATCGAAATCTTTCCTCGCAAAGAACTGCCAATGCTGAATCGCGGGGCAGGCCTGAAATACCTTGTGATTGATGGATAGGCGACCAGCATATCCAGATCATTCCAAATGCCGATACCCAATTTTTCGATCAGGACTTCAATGGCAAGTCCCTCCATTGGATAGATCTGCAGGTCCCTTTCATCATACCGGAATTTGTACGAAAGGGAGACAAACGACTGTGTCTGGCTGTTTCCCAGAAAGAAGAAAGGATTCAGTGTATCTCCCACCAGTGGGTCAATCTTGTACTGGTGGTATTCAGCATAAAACTCATGGAAAGCATAGATGTTTGGCCTGTAGATAAGGCTTGTGCGCAGCCGGTTCCTGCGGAACAGGACCCGGTCATCATCACTCGACGCAAACCGCAGGAGGTTTTCATCGATGTCGTAGCCAATTTCCTTGTTTGTGGAATGGAAGAACCCAATGGATGCGCCAAGTGTTTTTGACTGGTTGAGATAAGGGAATGCATATTCCACTTCATATTTCGGGGTGAACCCGAACTGGGCCAGGAATTTGAGCCGGTCCTGGTTACCGGTCAGGTTAAGGTGCGAAAACCGGACGCCCAGGTTGATTCTTTTCAAAGACCCGTTGAATTCGTTCCACCAGACATTGAAGTTCCGGTCGGCCAGTTCTGCAATGGGCACCAGATAGATATACCACGCTTCACGGACATCGATTTGAACATCTACCACATCGAGGTCAGTATCCCACTCATCAATATTGACGGTCACATTGCTGAATAGAACCGTATTCTTCAGGTTATTCTCACTCCGGGTCAGTTTATCTGGCAATTCCGACACCCTGATGGTATCTCCCACCGAAAAAGAAAGCTCCCTGAGTATGATGTATGCACGGGTTTTCTTGTTGCCTTCAATCTCGATGCTGCGGACGATGACATAATTCTCCTGCTGACCATTGAGCGTGGCCAGGAAAAGGAAAAAGAAAAAAAGTAATGGGACTCTACACATTGAGATAACTCATCAAAGCATCATACCTGTCCTTGAGGTCCTCCATATACTTTTCCTCCGTAAAGCTCGCTTTGATTGTGTAGTCATACCTTTCGAAAGTCGCGATCAGGTGCTGGATTTCCTGCTGGTTGATCTTCAGAGTTACATATACTTTGGTGGTATCCGGATTGGAAGTCAGGAAAGCACTGAGAACCGAAGAGTTTTCTGCTTCCACAATGCGTGCGATCTCGGAGAGTGAATAATCCCTGCGGTTCATCTCAAGGACAATGATGCCGCCCGGTTCTGCAAATGAAAAACTGTTGGCGTAAAATTGCACAAGGTCCTCCTGGGTGATCATGCCTAAATAATGGTCTTCGCTATCCACAACGGGGATCACCGTGAGGTTGAATTCGGCAAGTTTGCTCATCACTTCAAACAAATGGTCGCTCCCGCGCACGAAAGCCTTGTTCAGGCTCAGCCCGTAGGTACCAATAGCCGCGTCAACATCATTCCCCATGATCTCATCTTCAGAGATCGTGCCAAGCAGCATTTCAAAATTGACAATAGGCAGGTGCTTGACATGGTAGATCTGCATAATCGTCAACACTTCCTCCCCGGTGTCGGAGGTTTTCAGAGGTGCGAGAGAATGCGATATGAGGTCAGATGCAATCACTTCGGTGCTTTATGAATAAACGAATGTGAAAAGAAGAAGTTGGTTATCCAATTGTTAAATACGTCCTGCATCACTGTCAGGGGTTCATCAACTTTTTCTTCTCCGTTGCAAATTCTTCTTCTGTCAACAATCCTTTGTCGCGCAATTCGGCCAGTCTTTTCAACTGTGACAACAACACATCATCATCGAGCAGGCTTTCCTTCGGCGGTTCCAGCATCGGTGTTTCTGCCCCCTCCTTCAGACGGAAACCATTCTTCTCGAATACTTCAAATTCCGGCTGGATGCGCACATATGCCAGGTCATCATGCTGACGGATCTTCTGCAGGTCTTTCAGTCCAAGGGCAACTGCCCTGTCCAAATGATAAAACGCCTTGTCTGCCTGCTCGGTCAAAGAATAAGCGCAAGCGATGTTGAAATGCAGGGAAACATCGCGCGGACTGATCTCCAGACCCTTTCTGAAATCTTCAATGGCGCCTTCGAGGTCAAAATCCTTGTACTTCTTGATGCCGGCCTGTTTGTATGGATTGTGCCTTTCCCTTCTGGGGATACGGGAAGGCGTGGGGCGTGCAGCCGGGCGCTGGTATTTTGACGACCGGGGTTGCTGCCTGGACTGGTACCGGTATTCACGCCTCGTGTCACGGCGCTGGTACCGCCTGTCCCGGCGTTCATAGTCCGGGCGTACCCCCTCTTGTTCCTGGTTGTATTTCCGGTCAAACTCCACCGGGTCCATGGCCAACAAAACGATAGCATCGATCAAACCAAGAATCCCGGATACAGCGCCGGCAGAGATGATCATCAGGAAGATATACAGGATGCCAAGGCCAGGCTGCCTGAGGTAAAACCGGTGGATGCCGGCCCATCCCAGGAAAAGGGCAAAAATCGCTGCTGTTGTCTTGTCTTTCATGTTATCCTCCGGGCATTTCCTGAACCGTGTGAAGAGTCGCAATTATTATGCCGCTATAATAATAATGCTTTTTCACAAAGCCACAAATATCGTGCTTTGCTCCTGAACGCGACTGCTGCAAAAGTATGAAAGCTTTGATTACCGGCTTAATGATAACTGCAGGTCAATACCGCGATATCATCGGGATACCCCTCGGGGCCCCTGAATTTCTCAAGTTTTGCCAGCAGGGTGTCATTAAATTCCTTCGCTGAAAGGTGATGGTGTTTTCTTACATAATCCATGATCATGCCTTCATCAAAATAGTCTCCATCCGGGCTTCTGAGGTCGGGAAGTCCATCCGTAAAGGTCATGATCAGTCCCTCATTCCCCAATTGCTCGCAGCCCATTTCAATAGAGGGAAGCTGGTCAAATGCACCGATGATCGTACACCCTTTTTCCAGGCGCTTGATCTGATTGTCATGGACCAGGAAAGGCGGAAAGTGGCCTGCATTGATGTACCGGAGTTCGCGGGTTTTTAAATTCATTTCTCCCACAAACA
>JARQTN010000077.1:8483-18818 GCA_029976695.1 Lewinellaceae bacterium | reverse complement strand
CCTGCATTGATGTACCGGAGTTCGCGGGTTTTTAAATTCATTTCTCCCACAAACAGCGTGATGAACTTGTCGCTTTTCGTAATGCGGTACACGGATTCATTCAACGCAAGTACAAAGGTTTCCAGGTCCCGGTACTGGAAGATCAGGCTGCGCAGGTTTGCCTGGAAATTAGCCATGAGCAGGGCAGCAGCCACGCCCTTTCCGGAAATGTCAGCAATGCAAAAAGCAAACCGCTGTGCGTCATAGGGGATCAGGTCAAAGTAATCTCCCCCGACATTGAAGTGCGGCTTGTAAATGGAAGCCAGCTCATAGCCCTCACCCTGGGGCAGTACATCCGGGATCAGCATCTGCTGCACCGTGCTGGCCAGCTCCATTTCGCGCTTCAGGGCCTCCTGCTCTACCTGCTGCTTGAACAGGCGCTTGTTTTCGATTGCAACCGCGATAATGTTCGTGATCGTCGTGATGAACTGGATCTTGTTGTAAATATCGTCCTGTTCGCGGATGCCGCCGATCAAGGCGTATGCAATAGGTGTTTCCTTGTGGTAGACCGGGATGATGATGTCAAAGTCCTGCAGGATTTCCGGATCCGACTCCTTGATGGTGTGGAGCCTGTTGTACCTGAGCAGGATCTTTTCGGACTCCCCGGCGAGCAGGAGTTCGTCAGCATTGCTTTCGGCTACGCAATTCCATTGCTCACCTACCCTGACAAACAGCGCCATGGTGTGGATACCCATTTCCCAGCTAATGAAAGACTTGTACATGTTGAAAAGCCCGCTGGCCGAGACATTGTCGTTGATGGCCTGGGTAATGGCAAGCAAACTTTTGATCTGAAGTTGCTTCAGGTTAAGCTCGCGCTCAAGTTTTTCCAACTGTTCTTCTTGTCTGCTCACCAGCATCGGGTCCGTTTCATACAATGAAAATAGAGATCACGTCCGATTTATAATAGCTTTTGCGGAGAATTCGGTCGGGCTGCCTTTTATCGGACCAAACAGAAAAAAGCGGTATTTTGACCTGATGGAATTTATTTCAAAAGGATTTGAAAAGGGAAACTTCCGGATCCATTACCAGGATGGGGGTTCCGGCACACCGATCCTCCTGCTTCATGGCTACGGGGAGGACGGGAATATCTGGAAGACAGTGGCTGATGCCTTTGAAGGATGCAAAATGATCATGCCTGATTTCCCGGGATTTGGAAAGTCAAAGGTAACGGAAGCATATACCCTCGAAGAGATGATGGAGGTTTTTTTCCAAATCCTGAAACAGGAAGGAATCCACAAGTTTTTTGTCTTCGGACACTCCATGGGCGGCTATACGGCCAGTGAGTTCGTACATGCCGTTCCGGACCGTCTCCTGGGTGTCGGAATGATCCACTCCCATCCTTTCGGGGATACGGATGAGATCAAGTCAAACCGAAAGAAGCGGGAGGAGCATATTGCCTCGTACGGGCTTGACGGGTTTACAAAGGAATTTTACCCTGTCCTCTTCGGAAGGGCTTTTGCCTCTGGTCACCCGGATGTCGTGGAGGAAATGCGCACAACTGGGATGTCCCTGGACCCGCAGGCTTTTATCGCGGGGATGCATGCCATGCGCATGCGGGAGGACAGGTCTGAAGCATTCAAAAAGTTTCCAGAGCCTGTATTCTTCCTTGTTGGTGATGACGACCGTGCGGTGCCTGCAGACATGTCGTTGAAGCAGCTCTCCCTCCCGCCAATTGCGGATGTGCATATCATGGAGGGAATCGGGCATACATCGATGCTGGAGGCACAGGATCTTTTCATACAATACGCAAAATCCTTTATCCGAACTGCCCGGGCATTGGAAAAAACAACTGCATAAGAAGCATCCGAGATACGTATGCATTATTGACATATTCATGAAAAATCAGTCATGGTACCATTCAAATCACTTTTCCTCTTTCTTGCTTTCCTGTCCGTTATCTTAAGTGGCTTCCTCCTGAATAGAAATCATCATTCCAGGGATGGACAAGAACCCGGCTGGGTTTCGCTATTCAACGGGAAGGATCTTGACGGCTGGTTTCCGAAGCTTGCCGGGTATGAATTCATGGAAGACCCATATAACACCTTTCGTGTGGAAGACGGCGTGCTAAAGGTCAGCTATGCAGAATATGATACTTTCCGCGGTGAATTTGGTCACCTGTTTTACAAAAAGGCCTTTTCTCATTACCGTTTGCGCCTTGAGTACCGGTTTGTTGGAGAACAGGTGGCAGGCGGCCCCGGGTGGGCCTATCGAAACAACGGGATCATGTTCCATGCACAGCCTGGCGGTTCGATGGAAGTTGACCAGCGCTTCCCCGTTTCACTGGAATTCCAGTTGCTGGGCGGCGACGGGAGCGGCAATCCCCGCCCGAGCGGAAATGTGTGTACACCTGGTACAAACGTATACATTGCCGACACACTCGCCGGGCAGCACTGCATCCAAAGCAGTGGGCCTACCATTGAAGGTGACGAGTGGGTACAGGCAGAGCTCTACGTCGACCGCGACAGGATCATCCACCATATCATCAAGGGGGATACGGTTCTGACCTACTCCCGTCCTGAGATCGGGGGCCGATCTCTTCCCGAGGATTATCCGGCAGAAGAAGGTACGCCGGTGGATGTGGGGTATATCGCGCTGCAGGCGGAGACCACGCCGACAGAATTCCGGAAGATCGAGATCATGGTGCTCGATTAAGGCAGGTACACGGCACGCAGGGTGTCACGCTGCAGCGTGACACCCTGCGTGCCGTGTACCCTTTTTACACTAGATCACTATAAGACTTATCCACAAGGTCTTCCTGCTCAATACCAAATAAATCCATATAATAACTGCACTGGGCCCTCAGCTTTTCCTCCCCGATCTCCCCGGTATTGTCGATGGCTTCAATCTCGACGAAGGAGCCCAGCCCCATGACATGGTCCACATGGAACTTCACATTTTTGATAAAAAAGATCTTGCGATGCTTGTCTACAACTTTCCAAACTCCATGCAGGCCAGTCAGGATGGCTTTCAAACCGGAGAAATCGCCTGTCAGCTTTTGCAGGATCACCTGTGATTTTTTCAGGTCCTTCACTTCTGCCCGGTGATAAAAGATCAGTGAATTTTCAATATTCCCTTCCCGCAATTTGAGCCTGCCCCTGGCAACATTAAAATATGTATCCACCTGGTGATCCTCGCCTGAGTAAGATGCTTTTTTATTAAGGAGCAGCTGCTCAATCTTGCCCGGTTCATTGGTCCGGGCCTTGATCTCGATATTTAAAATGTGCATATTGAAGTTTCTTGTGATGCTTGTAAAAATTGAAGATGCTTAAAACAGCCCGACATTCCATATGTTAACCATTCTAAAGATCATCTTTTTGTGAAAACCGGTTACCTCATCTGCATCCTTTCACTTGCCTGGATATTCCCCCAGGCACAGGATGTGGTATTTGAAAAAGATGATTTTATCCTCTCGGGCGATGCGTCAGAATATTCCGGCCAGTGTTTTCGATTGACATCAGACCGGAGGTGGCAGGGCGGCGGCGTCTGGTTTAACAAACCGATCGACCTGCGGAATCCCTTTGAAATGGAAATTGATATCAGTTTTGGCTGCCGTGATGAGGGTGCAGATGGTATTGTATTTATTTTCCACCCTGAACTGACCACCGGATTCCAGGGGGAAGGTATGGGTTTTGGCGGCCTGTATCCTTCTCTTGGTGTGGAGATGGATACCTACGAAAATTACCACCTTGGTGATCCCTGGTACGACCACGTGGCGCTTATGCGCAATGGCCGCGTACACCATGCAACTGGCATTACTGATCCTGTTTCGCTTACCGAAAGCGGCCAGAATGTGGAAGACTGCAGCACACACCGGGTAAAAATCTCCTGGGAGCCGGTTGGAAACATCTTTCAGTTTTCATTTGATGGTTCGGTCAGGATCAAAAAGGAAATCCAGTTGATTGATCAAGTGTTTTATGGCAATTCCCTGGTCTACTGGGGTTTCAGCTCTGCTACAGGTGACAAATACAATACCCACCTTGTTTGCCTGGAACGATTGAAGTTCAAATCCGTCAATGTCTTTCCATCATATATCCGTGACCTGCTCCTTACTGGTGAATCCTATATCCTCGACAAACTCGATTTTTCTCCGGGCAGTATTGCTTTGCCCGCCTCTGCTCCGGAAGAACTGGATAAACTGGTGCAATTCCTGAAATCCAACCCCCGCCAAAGCGTCTTCCTGAGCGGGTTTACAGACAGTAGCGGTGATGCCACTCAAAATCAGAACCTCTCCCGGAGGCGGGCTGCTGCCGTTGCAGATTACCTCATCCGCCAGGGCATCGATCCCAAACGCATCCATTCTTCCGGATTGGGGGAAACAAACCCCATTGCACCAAACGATACGGCTGAGGGACGAAGGAAAAACCGGCGGATCGAAGTGGCGCTTATGATCCTGAGAGTGTAGCCAGGGACTGCTGAAACATTTAATTGTTGTAATTTCAACACAGCCGATCATCAGGCATATGGACTACCCCGAATTGCATCGAATATTTAGCAAGGTCAGCCCGATCACATCTTCTGCCTGGGATGCTTTTAACGGTTTGTTCCGGGAAGAATCCTATCCAAAAAATAAAATGATCATCAGGGAAGGCCAGTATGTCTCGTCCTGTTCTTTCCTCCTGGATGGCGTTATCCGTGTGTATTTTGAAAATGATGGCAAGGAGTATAACAAGACCTTTTTTGTCCCGGGTACTTTTGTCGCCGCATTGACTGCCCTTGTGCGCAATGAACCATCAAGGATCAACCTCCAGGCGCTCACACCTGTACACATGGTTTCCTTTCCTTGGCGTGATTTCTGCACATTGTTCAATGGCTATCGCTCACTTGAAACCTTTTACAGGGTTATGCTCGAACAGATCTGGGTAAAAAAAGAACTTCATGATATCCGCATGGTGACAAATGATGCTACAACGAATTACCTGATCTTCCGTGAGGAATTTCCGGGCCTGGAACAAATGATCCCCCAATACCACATTGCCAGTTACCTCGGCATTACCCCTATCCAGTTGAGCCGCATACGCTCAGGCCTGGCTAAAGATGATGTTTCTGTGGAGAAATCCAGGGTATAGTCGGCAAGTTAAAACAACAAGCCTTTTCGCATAAATTGCGCTTTTCGTTGCGCTTCTGCCTGAAATTCCATATTGTTTTCAGTTCTTAACCTATGTTAATGAACCTCACACCATCATGTCCCACTTTTGCATGGAATCAAAAATTATACATCATGCAACTATCAGGAAACACGATTCTCATCACAGGTGGCACATCTGGAATCGGCCGGGAGCTTGCCATGCGGTTCATTCATGCCGGAAACAAAGTCATTGTGCTTGGCAGGAACAGGATAAAACTGGAAGAGCTCGCATCGCACGGATGCATACCCATCCAGTGCGACCTCGAGAACAGGACCCAGATCGACCTTTCTATCGAATTCATTCAAAGTAAATACCCTTCGTTAAATGTCCTCGTCAACAATGCGGGCATTCAATATAATCCATACTTTACGAAGGAAAGGGTTGCCTATGAGCAGATTCACAGGGAGATCCAGGTCAACCTGACCTCCCAGGTTTATCTGACCAATCAGCTTCTACCCGTCCTGAAAAATCAGGTGAAATCCTGGATCATCAATACAACTTCAGCACTCGGAGTTTTCCCGAAAAACGATGGCGTGGTATATAGCCTTACCAAGGCGGCCATGCGCAATTTCACAACTGCACTTTCCTATGACCTGGAGAATTCTTCAGTTGAGGTGCTCGAAATGATGCCGCCGGTCACGGACACAGGGATGACTGCCGGGCGGAAAACAGGTAAAATGGATCCGGGGGATTTTGTTGAACATGTCCTCAGGCAAGTCAAGAAAAACAGGAAATTGATCACCGTATTCAAACTGCGTTCATTCATTTGGATATCTTTCATGTTTCCAGGATTGGCAAACCGGATCCTTTCAAAATAGGGCAATGGATACAAAATCTATGTGAACGATTGTACCTTTGGCGATCGACAATAAAATCACTCAGCACGGAATTTCCAATAACGCATGAGTACACAACAGAAGATTTTCGTCGTGAGCGGCGCCAATTCGGGGCTGGGCCTGGAAACTTCACGCCAAATTGCTGCAGCTGGCAACCATGTCATTTTACTTTGCCGCACGCAAGAGAAGGCAGACAGGGCCGTAGAAGAAATCCTCCGGACAAATCCCGGGGCGAATCTGACCGGACATGCCTGTGACATGAGCCTGATGGAAGAAATCCGGGATGCATCGGCAAAAATCCTTGAGGCACATCAACGCATTGACGGGATTGTCAACAATGTAGGGACGTGGCTATCTGACTACACGGAGACCCGTGAAGGTATTGAGACGGTCTTTGCGACCAACCACCTCAGCTATGTCCTGCTTACCCATTGCCTGTACCCGGCATTACGCCAAAGCGGTGACAGCCGTGTTGTGAATGTGGCCAGCAACGCCCATTCCTACGGCAAGATCAACCTGGAGGATCCGGGCTATAAAAAGGGCTACCATGGATTGAAAAGCAACGGGCAATCCAAGCTGGCCAATGTGTACTTTACCGAAGAATTCCACAACCGGCGTCCTGACAGGCAGATCAGTTCCTATGCCATTTCACCGGGCCTGGTCAAAACGGATATCGGACTCAAGCGAACCAACTGGCTACACAGCCTCGCGTGGAAATTTCGCCGAAGGAAGGGCCAGACCCCTGCCGAAGGTGCACGGACATCGGTCTTTTGCGCCATCGACCCGGCCGTAGCCAACCAAAGCGGTTTGTACTGGGAAAACTGCAAGCCGAAGGAGACATTCAAATCCGCCAAAAACGATGCCTGGCGCACTGGCCTGTGGGAGATGAGTAATGAGCTGTTAGGGATTGATGATTATTTCCATGAAAAAGTGAATGACTGAGGACTCCATTCAATTGCACCCTTCTGACTTGACATGTAATACCGATCCTGGCGGTGAGGAAAAACCCGGCTGAAGGATGACCCTGCTTGAAGCATCGTACCAGATCTCTGTCCCGACGGGCACGTTTGCAGAAGAGGTGATCTGGTTTGAGGCCAGGTAATAGGTACACCCGGAACCATGCGTGCCCACAAAGTTATAGTTCGGCTGGCATGGCAGACCTACCCAGAAATTCGTTATATAGTTCAGAGTCCCATAGGTTGTGGTTTCATATTCGGCTTCAAATGTCCACATACCTGCCTCCGCATCTTCTGGCAGGTCACGCGTCCAGAGAGCAGTTGCCGTGGTATAATGATAATCCCCTTCCCTTGAATATGAGGTGTTCAGGATCGGGGACGGGTCGCCATCCGGTTCATAAACCCGGACATGAATCGTATTGTCCGTCAAGTCATGGCGGTAATGCGCTGAGAACACGATTTGATCGCCGGGACAAAAGATCAGCTTGCTATTGATGTCGGACTGGTCAGGGCAATCAAAATTTTCCCATTGGGCACTGCCGGTTATCAACCTGTTGATCCCTGAGTCATAATAGGGAAGCTGGCTTTGCCACCAGGAGCTGTTGTTGAGGCTATTACAGGTTCCCGCAAAAGGATCAACCAGGTCACCCTCATCATCATACACTTCAAAATGCAAGTGGGGGCCGGTAGAATAACCTGAGCTCCCTACAAGTCCCAGGTATTCTCCGGCCGACACATCATCCCCGATATCCTTGCTTGTCACCGTACCGTTTTTCATGTGGCCGTACAATGCCTTTGAACCATCCGAATGTTCGATGGCGATACCGTTCCAGCTGAGTCCTCCTGCCCATTCACAGTTTTGGTCAAAATTGCCGTCCCACTTGTTTACGATGGTGCCACTCGCAGCTGCAATGATGCGTACTTCTCCATTGGCCATTTTATTCCATGGGAATGGCGAGATCCGGATATCCGTTCCTTTATGCCCGTCATATGTGCGGGACCCGCAGTTATAATCAAGAGTTGCATCTTCTGCCGGATCCTGGTCAACATAATTGGAGATGGCATAGTAGCCGTGATAATTGTATCCGGGCGATTGTTCCACTGGCCAAATGAACAACGGGGCCATCCGTGCCTTCCCATTCCGGATCTTTCCTATGCGGGCCAGGGAATCACTGTTGTTGCTGACCTCTTGCAACAAGGACGCCCGTATATGATCTGGAAGACAAGGTTTCGCTTCAGACGGACCGCCGGGTAATGGCTGCCCGACAAGGTTACCGTACAACAAAAATAAAATCAGGATAGGGAAGCAGCTGAGCTTCATACTTGCATTTTTCCCCAATATCGGAAGCAAAGAGCGTCAGGTCAATCTGGAATTGGCAGTTTAGCGGTGAGGGTTTTTATTCTGCAGATGAGAATTGATATTCGCATTCTACTCCGGTCCTATTCGTATTGGAGAACCACCTCCTCACTCATCATGGATGCTTTCCCCGTGCGATCCGAAGCTTTGATGCGAAACCGGATGACATCCCCTTCTTTCAACCCATAGTCCACAATCTCGCGAACCGGGTTGTTGACCACCTTGTATGTCTGGTACGGGTACTCATTCACGGCCCTGTAGATGACAAAACTGGTATCTTCATTCAAATCATTCCAGTTCCAGGTCAGCGAATAGGCCCGCTTTTCCTCATCCACGATCACCCGGATATCATACGGCTCCGGCAGCCGTTTGCTTTCATATGCACGCAGGTCAAGCGTGCCAACAGACTCCGATGAAAGGCCGGCATCATCGATCGCAACAAGCCGATATGTATAGCGCCTGCCTTCGATCACGGCATTGTCCCGGAATTTTGCGACAGGTTCATCACTATTGCACGTAAATACGATTTCCTCTGACCCGTCCTTCATGTCCCTTCGCCAAAGCTGGTTTTCCACGATATCGTGCGAAGTGCTGGTATAGAATTCGATCCGGATCACTCCTTCATCTACATAGGAATCCCTGAATATCGGCGCCACAGGAGGTACCTTGTCCGGCTTTCTCAACTCAAGCATTTCAGAGTAACCGGAATAATTATACCGGTGGTCAACCGCCACAACTTTATAGTAAATGGACTCTGTCAGCACATTCAACGGGATGGTGTCGCGCCAGATCGTATCCCCGATCGGGTGGCCGACCTGGTTGATGAACACATGATCATCCGCGTTGGCAAAATGCACAAAGTACCCCAACAGGTCTGGCTCGGGACCGACATCCCAGGTCACTGTGACGACCCCGTTTGTGTCTATCGAACCCTCCAGTCCAACAGGCGGCGCAGGGGGGATGCTGTCGATGATCGTACCGTATTCGGGGAGGGCCACGTTCCCGTTGCCGGCCGTATCCAGCACCCCGACGAAATAGTAGTTGTTGATCAGCTCGTTGCAGGCCGTGTCGACAAACAGCCTTGTGCCTGCAGGCAGCGGTTCCGGTGTCAACTGGATAAACCCTTCCTGCCTTTCGTTGCTTTTCGAGATCAGGAAGCCGGCAATATCCCTGTCATTGGGGTCCACTTCCCAGGTGATTTCCATCTGGCCGTCCCCGCGGTAAAAGGTCTTTACGTTATACGGTGCTGACGGAGGGGTGCGGTCCCTCCCCTGCGCCGTGATCACTTCGCTGTACGGCCCTGCATCCGCAAATGGCGTAATGCCGTAAATCCGGTATTCATGAGGCTGATAGTTCTGGTCCACAGAATCCCTGAAATAGAACAGGCTCGAATCCTTGTATGCAGTCTGCTGGACAGGCACTTCGGTGAGGCGCTGAAATGTATTCCCGCCATCGTTCGACCGCTCCACATAATACCCTGAATAAAACTGTGCGTAGACCTGCCTTTCCCAGGTAAACTCAACATATTTTTCCCCCTCGTATACGTTATGCAACACCACTGGCGGAACCTCCGAGATGGTATCCGTCTGCACAAGCAAAAAGGCCGTATCCAGGCGCATGATCGTGTCAGGAATGTACGTCGAAAGCTTGTACACGTAGACGGCATCGGGTTGAATCTCGTCATCCACATATCTCAGTGCAGCCGCATTTGCAGCCGGGGCACTGAATTCAGCGGACAGCATGGCCATCCCGTACAGGTTCTGGAATTCCTGGGCTTTGATCTTCCACCCTGTGGCCGGGTCCCGCTGGGCGGGGCGGTCCCCGTACAATGTCTGCGCATACACTTTCAGGTAGTCGTCTTCCGGGTTTGCCTGGACCAGGGGCTCCCAGGATTCAAGTGGCAGTGGTTTTAGAATGGAATCACCAAGGACACGGAAATTCTGGCTCGTGTCCACTTCGCCGTCCAGCTTGTATGCCAGCCTTTCGAGTCGGTACCCGTAATAATTGGCCATTTCCCACAC